>VHDG01000051.1 GCA_016871475.1 Verrucomicrobiota bacterium | reverse complement strand
GGCCGTAGTCCTGAAGGGACCCGGCCAAAATCTCTGAGGCGGAGGCACTGAACCGGCTTGTGAGCACAACCAGCGGACCATCGTATTGAACTCGAGGATCCTTGTCCTCATCCACATCAACGGTGTCGTCGCTGTTTCGTATTTGCACGACCGGCCCCTGCTTGATGAACAATCCAGTCAGGTTGATCGCTTCTTCCAGGGAACCGCCTCCGTTCTTCCGCAGATCCAGAACCACTCCGGTCACGCCCTCCTTCACCAGGCGCTTGAGCAGTTTCGCGACGTCCGTCGTGGTGCTTTTGCCGTCGGAGCCTTCACGGTTGACGGAGCCTACCGCGAAGGATGCGTAGAAGCTTGGAAGATCGATCACCCCAACTTTGTGAATCCGGCCTTCTGCGTCAGGTGACTCGATGATCCGGGCTTTGGCTTCCTGGTCCTCCAATTTGATTTCATCCCGGACAAGTTCGATCTCCTTGCGTACGCTGGAGTCGGCGGCATCGGCAGGATTGAAACGAAGCCGCACCTTCGTCCCCTTGGGACCCCGGATCATTTCCACAACCTTCTGCAGCTTCATGTCCACAACATCCACCCACTCGCCCTCGGCTTGAGCGACGGCGACAATCTTGTCGTTGGGCTTCAACAGGCCACTCTTCGAGGCGGGGCCCGCAGCCATCAACTCCGCGATCTTGCAATAGCCGTCCTCCGACCGAAGAACCGCCCCGATCCCAAAGAGCGAGAGGTTCATCCCGATGGAAAAGTTGTCCAGCTGTCCACGATCCATGTAGTCGGAGTGGGGATCGTAAACACGGGCCAGGGCGGTGAGATAGAAACCCATGACATCATCGTTGTCGAATTCCCGGAACATGCGAACGATCCGGCTGTAGCGTCGGGAGATGGTCTTCACGATGTCCTCGTGGGTGCTTTTCTTGACGTGGTTTCGGGTGAAGAGACTGGCTTCTTCTGCGCTCTTCCCGGCGATACCCTTCACGATCTGATCAATGCGCTCCTTGCCCAGCTTGTTCTTCAGCGCCGCCTCCAGCTCCTTGAGCTGCCCGGACTCCACTTTTTCCCGCACGATCTTCGAAATCTCATCGGGCTCGATGGCATTCAGTTTTTCCTGGAGATACTCGTATCGGACCCGCGCTTTCCACTGCTCTTTCGCCTGAGCCATGTCCTTGGGCCGGGGCAGGTCTTTCCGGTTGACCACGTAGCGGTCATCGCCGGTGAAATCCCAGTCCGGCTGCTTGAGCAGTGTCATCACGTGCTCGTATTGCTGCTCCAGCCGATCCATGAAGCGGTTGAAGATGGCGAAGCCAGGTGTCGCCTCCGCCCGTCGCAGGGTTATCTTGTCGAGTGAGTTCCTGAACATGTCGAAGGACTCGACATCGCTCTGCAGAAAATAAATGTGCATCGGATCTAGCAGGTCCAGATAGCGGTCGAGGAAGCGGCTCGAGATCTCGGTGTTGAAGCCTTTCTGGCTGTAGTGCTGCTGTTGGAGAACGAGTCCGGTCGTGCGGGCGATGTCTCCATCAAAGCTGCCTGGCTTGATCTCATGCTCGTTGCTGTGCCTGACCGAAACGAGGGTCTTGTCATGCTCCACCCCGGTATCCAGGGCTTGAACGGCCGCCGGTGAGGAAAGCAAAACCAGGGATCCCAACAGCAGAAGGAAGAAATTGAATAGCATATGAATGTGCAGCGATCTTGTCCGCTGGAGCTTGGACAGTCCGACCCGGACAAAATTCACGCCAAATTTGTTCCGATTCCGTCCGTCGTCAACCCTGCAATCACGCCGATCTTCAACGGACCCAAGTGCTTCATCGGCATCCCCTTGTCCTCCTGGACTGTCGCCGGACGGTTTTTATCGCCTCCCCCCTCCTCCCCATGAGGGGGGAAAGTCGCTTAAGAACCGCCAAAGCCAGCCGATGCAGAAATGGAGGGACTCTCGGCCATGACTGACGCTCCCTCGTGAGCAAACGCAGAAGTATAAGACGCCTATGTCCACCTATGTTGCCGAACGAGGAAACTCCGCCCAGCACGCCGCCAGTGTGAAGTATCTGACCTTTACCCTGGGACACGAATCCTACGGTATCCCGGTCCTGAAGGTCCGGGAGATCATCCGGGTGCCGGATATCACGGCGGTTCCCCAGATGCCGGATTACGTGAAAGGCGTCATTAACCTTCGTGGAAAAGTCATTCCGGTCGCGGATCTTCGGGTTAAGTTCCAGCTCAAGAATATTCAGGACACCGAACGTACTTGCATCGTGGTGGTACAGGTACAGCTCCCCTCCGGTTCAAATCCCCTGATCGGTTTGATCGTCGATGCAGTGGAGGAAGTCGTCAACATTCCCCCCACCGACATCGAACCCACACCGGACTTCGGGGCGGCTGTGGACACGGCCTACATCCTCGGGATGGGGAAGGTTAAGGGAGCGGTGAAAACCCTCCTGGACCTTGACCGCGTGGTGACATCGGAAACGCTCATCGCCGCAGGTCGCAGCCCCCTCTCCTCACAGCCGAACCATTGAGGTTCTGGTGATCAATGGGGGAATTGCAGAACGCCCGAGCCGCCATCAACGGGCCATTCCCCTAGGGCGCTCGGGCTATGCCCGATTGGGCTCCGTCCATCAGACCTTCCGAACCAACTGGGTTTTCCCCGCGCGTTGCAAAGTAAATTCGCTGTCGTTGCCTATGTTCGCCCAGGAAAGCACACCCTCAAGGGTGGACAACGAGCCGCGTGTCCGACTTCGGGGGAGTGACCAGGGATGAGTGGTTCGTTTCCAGCGTGTCCAATGAGTTCAGCCAGCAAGCGACTTGCAAACCCGCTCCTCCCAGCCTATCTTCCCAACGTTAAACCTCGCGGCTCCGCCTCGAGTGCAGGGAAGTTTTGTCTGATGCGTAATTTAGTTCTCCAACCATCCAGAGTGAATCGGCTGTCCGAGAGGTTCCCGCATGCCTTCCCCGAAGTCGCGAACCTGCTTTCCTAGGTTTTGCCTTCCTCTTCGAAGCCATCACCCGCCAGTGATCTCGCAGTTTTGCACCCGTCACAGCAAACCAACCACCCAACAACCCATCAGTTATGCCCCTGTTCCCACGTCAAATCCTGGCGTATGCCAGCACCGCTGCCGTCCTGTTGGTCGGGAGCGCAGTCCAGGCCCGCCAATGCCGGGTCACCCAGCTTCCGGGCCAACCGTTCATCCCGGGCACCAACACTCGAGCCACCTGCACGATCTGCCATTTGGCGCAGAATGGTGGTGGTAGCCGGAACGCCTTCGGTGTGGATGTTGAACCCCGGGTGAACGGCTCGCAATGCACTGAGTTTTGGAGCCGTGCCCTTGCTGAATTGGACTCCGACGGCGACGGATTCACCAACGGTGAGGAACTGGGCGATCCGGAAGGCGATGGACCGCGGAGCACAAGTTTCCCTGCCACCTTGCCCGGCGATGCGGGCCACAACCCCATCGGCAACAAGATGCCCATAGTCGCCATCTCCTCGCCAGCGGCTAACGCCAACATCCCAGCCGACGCCTTCTTCACCATCGAAGCCACCGCCTCTGACACCGACGGGACCATCACCAAAGTGGAATTCTTCGATGGTACGACACGTCTGGGCGAATCAGCCACCGCGCCTTTCTCGGTTCGGGTTCGATTGGCTCCAGGTTCGCATTCTCTCACCGCGAGAGCGACCGACGATCGAAGGGGAACGAAAAGCTCCTCAAGCATCTCCATGCGGGTGAGTGCCCCTATTGCCATGAAGATGGCAGGTGGCTCCCGGGAGGAATCCGGCGGCGTACGATTGAATTGGGAAGGCGGCATAGGGCCTTTCATTCTCCAACGCAAGCTGGCTCTTCAGGCCTCCGCCTGGGAAAACCTTCCTGCGGTTCTCGAACGAACGCTCGTTCTCCCAGGGGCCGCGCCGGTGGCCTTCTTCAGGGTTACCGACCTCGGCCAGGTGGACTCCATTCCTCTCAGTGTCTCCCTCAGCGGCACTGCCGAACGCCCTGAACCCGTCACCACCGATGCCGCGGGCTCTGGACTTTTGCGAATCGAGGCCGATAGCCTGGTATTCGATGTCCGCACGACCGGCCTGGGTGGACGTGTCGCAGCAGCTCATATCCACGGCCCTGCCGCCATCGACGAGTTGGCTCCTCCGCTTTTTGATCTGGAGCCGTTTGCGGTGGGCGTGCTGAACAACATCGGAGCGGTCGCGGGCACCCTTCCTCTCACTCCTGAGCAGAAACTGGCCCTGGTCAACGGGAACACCTACGTCAACTTTCACACCCCCGAGAATCCTCGGGGAGAAGTCCGGGGGCAGATCGCTCCAGCTGTGATGCAGGCTGTGCTCCTGGGGCTCAATGAACGCCCGGAACCCGTCGTTACGGATGGCTCAGGTGTGGCAAGCCTCCGCCTGGTGGGCAATCAACTCTCCTTCAACCTTTCCTACTTCAACCTGTCTGCAGCCGCAGTCGCTGCCCACATTCATGGACCCGCTGAGCGGGACACGACGGGTGGAGTGATGATTACCCTGGATCCCTATTGTGTGGGGAAAGCGGGAACCAGGGGTGCCTATGCTGGGACCGTGATGTTGAATCCGGCTCAACTCGCGGCGGTGATCGCGGGCAAGACTTACTTCAACATACACACCCCCGATCATCCACGGGGTGAAATCAGGGGACAGATCCTCCCGCACGTCACAACGATTCCTTTCTCGGTGGCGATGGGTGGGGATGCCGAGCGTCCGGCACCGGTTCAAACTGCGGGCAAAGGCCTGGGTTTGCTGGGGATGGAGGACGGCAAGCTGATGGTGAACGTGGCCTATGCTGGGCTGAGCGGACCGGCTACAGCTGCACACATCCATGGCTCCGGACGCTCCACCAACACGGCCAACCCCATGATCGACCTGGCCTCCATCGGGTGGGCGGACGGAACCCAAGGGGGATTCTTCGGCCTCTTGTCCATCACCAACCCCACACACCTCAGCAACTTCCGGGGAGGAGTAACCTATCTGAACGTGCACACGGCAGCCAACGTGCCGGGCGAGATCCGTGGGCAGATCATTCCCATGGTCCTGAAGTCGAGCTTGGCGAGTTCCAACGAAGTGGATCGTCCCCCCCTGCCGAGCACCGCCACGGGGCGTGCGACGGTGTTCATCGCACATGCGAACCTCCACTTCCACCTGAGCTATTCCGGGCTGACCAGCGCAGCCAGCGCCGCACACATCCATGGTCCGGCCACAGCGATCCGGAATGCCCCACCGATCTGGGATCTGGACGTATTCCGCGGAGATGGAGCAGGTCAGGCAGGGTCCTACGCCGGAACCATCGACGCCGCGCTGACACCGCTGGGCTGGATCTCGGACCTCGCGGGCTACTTCAATATCCATACGCAAGGAAATCCAGCCGGAGAGATCCGGGGGCAAATCATTCGCTGATCGCCCCACTGGTTGCGTCGCAAGTCCAGAACTGAAAACGACGAGGCCCGCCAACTGGCGGGCCTCGTGCTTTCTACCACCCAAAGGGCGGATGAGACCAAAAACTAGCTGCGTCGACGAAGCACCAACGCTAGGGCGCCCAAGGCGGCGAAGCCGATGACTCCCGGCTCCGGCACGACTGCAACCACCACGCCGTACATATTCTGGCCGGCGTTGTCAGCCTGCCGAAGTCTTAGTGTTCCAGCCTCGAAGGTCTTCGAATACACGGAATACCACTGATTGATCGTTCCATCGGCACCCTCATCAATAGCGACCTCATCGGGGCGGCTCATGCTGCCCAGACGATTGGCCCCGGTCATAACAGCAGCCCACCCGTCATCCAAAATCCACTGCATCTTGGTGGGACCGAAAGTCGGAGGAAGAACGTTCTCAGCGTCTCCCAAGCGATTGTCGATCAGCATGTAAAAAATGGATTGAAAGCCGATGGTCACATCCAGGACATAGGAAGCATTATCGCGATTGTCGTTACCCGACAGGATGTATTCATGCCCCAGAAGGTAGCCTGGAATGTTGAGTGGATTACCACCGCCAGTCCCGGGGTCATTCGCGTAACGATGGTTGCGATCCACAAATGCCGGAACGTGGTGACCGAAAGTCCCAGCCGTGTAGGTGGTTCCCACGACAGCTCCTGGGATGGGTTCGTTGGCTACGGAGACGCTGAACGTCTGTCCGTTCCATTTGGCAGTGATCGTATCTGTCGGTTCGTTATCACCGCCAGTCTCGATCACGTTGATGATGTTTGCAGCCGAAGCATTGGCGCCCAGCCCTGCGAGGGAAGCCACCAGGAAAGAGGCCAAAAAAGGAGCCTTGGAGGAATACGACTTGTACATAGCTACAGAAGAGTTATCGGGTTGCTCTGATCGGTTGTTTGGGACGGTGCAGACGCCAGTCGGAACCGCTCAGGGAATCAATCCCTAACTCGTTGGAAAGAGCGAGCTCCCTGAAAGCTCCGGCGACCAGTGACGAGAGGCGAGACCCGGGTTTGTGGTCTGTTCTTTAGGATGCCCGAGCTATGCCCTCGGACTCGGTGGTTGGCAAATTCTCGCTGGCCAGTGACTCGCCGAGTGGTAGCGTCCACAACATGAATCCGCTCCGCGAGATGTCTCGATGTTTTACCCCGTGGGCTGTTCCTGGATTGCGACGCTCAATCACCGTGCTGGGGGTCTTTGCTGGTCTCGTCGCGACAGCCCAGGAAAAGAACACCGAACCAGGTGCCATCGTCCAACGCTACTTCCAGGAGGTGGTGAATGAGAACAGCGCCCAGGCCGCCGGGGAAATCCTGATGGAATCGGTCGTCCTCCACAGCCCGCCGGCGGTCACCCGGCTGCGTGATGCTTACATCCGTTCGATGAGTTCCTTCCACTCAGCCTTTCCTGATCTCAAGTTCACGGTGGAGGACATGGTATCCCAGCCCGGGAAAGCAGTCGCTCGATGGACCTTCACAGGCACGCAGAAGGGCGGATTCCAGGGGCAGCCCCCCTCGGGAAAGGCAGTCAGGATCACCGGCATGAGCTTCTTCAGGATCGAGAAGGGCCGGATCATGGAAATCTGGGCCAACATGGACCGACTGGGCATGATGCAACAACTCGGTCTCATACCCACACCCGAGCCCAGCTCGCCGTCCAAAGCGAAGTAAACGTCAGAGCGAGCGCTGCGTTCCGAATGAAGCCACCAGATCCGCAGAAGAGCGATCGCCCTGTTGTGATCTCGATCGAAAATGTTTCCAAGACGCTTGGAAGCACCCGGGTCCTTGAGCAACTGAGCCTGACGATTCATGAAGGAGAGTTCTTTACTCTTCTGGGGCCATCAGGATGCGGCAAGACCACCCTCCTGAGGATTATCGCGGGCCTGGAGAATGCCGACGCGGGGCTCGTTACGATCGCCGGAAGAGATGCAAGAACATGGCCGGCTCACGATCGCCCGGTTAACACGGTCTTTCAGTCCTACGCCCTGTTCCCTCACATGACGGTTTGGAACAACACAGCCTTCGGACTACGGATGAAGCGGGTGCAGGAGTCCGAGATCGCCGTTCGTGTGAAGGAAGCCCTGGCACTCGTCGAGGCCGGCCAACTCCAGGATCGAATGCCTGCCCAGCTTTCCGGCGGACAGAAACAACGTGTGGCACTGGCGCGAGCGCTCGTGAATCGCCCGAAGGTCCTGCTCCTCGACGAACCGCTGTCTGCCCTGGATCTGAAGCTCCGACATCAACTCCGATCGGAGCTTCTTCCGCTCCAACGAAGGCTCGGAGCGACCTTCCTCTATGTCACTCATGATCAGGAGGAGGCATTCGCCCTGAGCGATCGAATCGCCATACTGCAAACCGGAAGCCTTGCCCAGGTGGGAACCCCCACAGAGATTTACGAGAACCCAGGATCCAGGCAGGTCGCTGAGTTCCTGGGTGAATGGAATTTCCTCGAAGCCTCAGCCAACGCAGACGGGAGTTTCACAACGGATGTCGGCAGGTTCGAGGCCTCCGATCACTCATCTGCATCAGAAGCCTCCTGCTGCCTGGGGATTCGTCCGGAGAGGATCCAGGTGCTTGAACTCAACAGCCAGGCATCATCGCCCAATGCGATCCAGGCGACCGTCAGAGAAACAAGGCTGCTGGGCGGTGAAATCCGCTACACTTTCTGCGTGAATGGAGTGCTTCTGAAAAGCCGGTGTCTCGTGGATGGCTCGCGCAAGGTTTGGCGGGAAGGAGATCAGGTGACGCTGGTGCTGCCTCCGGGGAGCCTAAAGAGATTTCCATTGGCGATCCATGAGGCTTGATCGAGCGCAGGAGACTGGATAGGGTGCGGCACCATTCATGAAAAAGCTCGAGGCCATTATCAAGCCCTTCAAACTCGATGACGTTAAGGAAGCATTGTCGTCCATCGGTGTGGAAGGGATGACCGTCACCGAAGTTAAAGGATTCGGACGTCAACGCGGACATACGGAGATCTACCGTGGAAGCGAATACACGGTGGATTTTCTGCCTAAAATCAAACTGGAAGTGGTGGTTGCCGACAACCGTGTGGACGAAGCCGTTCAGGCGATCGTCAAAGCCGCCAAGACCGGCAAGATCGGTGACGGCAAAGTCTTCGTGACCCCCATCGAGAACGCGATTCGGATCCGCACTGAGGAAACAGGCGAAGCAGCCGTGTGAGGCTCGTTCGCCTGCGCAAGTCGTCCGCGTAACCTTTCCCAGTCAGCGGCGTCCAGGACATAAGCGCCCTCAGTCCTCACAGCTGGGCGATCGCATGAATCCATTCCTGAGCGCAGCCGTCACACCTCTTCTTCGTGTCCGTGCAGGGCTCTCCCTGTGGAGTCTGCTGATCGGCGCGCTCGCGGCAGGGGCGATCCATCTGCACTCCACGGCCAGGGCTGAGGAGTTCTGGAATGCGGGACCCATCCCCGCAATCGAGATCGAAATTGATGAGCCGAACCTGGAGATCCTGGGGAGCTACCAGTGGAAATGGGGCGGAAACCATCAGGAACGAAAGGATGCGACGTGCATCGTGCGGGAGGCCGGAAAGGTTTATACCAATGTCCAGATTCACCTGAAGGGTGCGGCCGGGAGTTTTCGACCTGTTGATGATCGGCCGGCCATGACCTTGAACTTCTCCAAGAGGGCCAAGGGACAGAAGTTCCACGGATTGGAGAAACTCAGCCTGAACAATTCAGTGCAGGATTCGACCCTGATGCAGGAAATCCTGGCACGTGAGGTCTTTAATGCGGCCGGAGTTCCAACGACGCGAGCAACTCATGCGACCGTTAAACTCAACGGACGATCCCTGGGCAATTACGTTCTGGTCGAGGGCTGGAATAAGCCCTTCCTGAAACGCCACTTCAAAGATGCCACGGGCAATCTCTATGACGGCGGCTTCGGGCAGGATATCGACCGTCCACTCGAGATAAATTCCGGCGATTCGGCTGACGCCAGAAGCCGGCTCAAGGAGTTGGTTCAGGCCTGTGCCATTCCAGATCGTGCAGCCAGAGCAGAGGCGTTGAACCGGCTTGTGGACCTTGACCGATTTCTCACATTCGCGGCGCTTGAGATGATGTTCACGCACATGGATGGTTATTGCATCGGTCACAACAACTACAGGGTCTATGACGATCCTTCGAGCCAGCGATTCGTCTTCATGCCACACGGGATGGATCAACTCTTCGGGCAGTTCAAGTCCACCACCGAAAGCAGCCTCACACCCGGGTTCAAAAGCAAGGCCGCAAGAGGCATCCTCGGGCTTCGTGGTATGCGTCAGCAGTATCTGGCACGCGTGGCCACGCTTTACACGAACCACTTCGACGCAGCCAGGCTCAACCAGCGAGTGGACGAGCTTGCTGCTCGCCTCCGTCCGGCGCTGGATGGGGGTGCGAGCAGGCGCATCCTCTGGGAAGCGGCGGTTGCCCGGCTGAAAATGCGTATTCAGAAACGCTGTGAAAGCATTCAAAGCCAACTCGTCAAGCCACCCGAATGGTTAGCCATTGCGGTGGGGGAACGTCGCAGACTGGGCGAATGGAGGTTCCAGCCTGATACCACGGGCAGCGGTCAGGGAGCCCAGCAGACCCAGGATGGAATACCGTGCATGACATTGGTGGGCCCGGAAACCAAACCGCGCGTATGGCCTTCCTGGCGCAAGACCGTCTCCCTGGACCGCGGAACCTATAGTTTGAACGTTCGAGTGCGTGTGGAGTCCTCTGAGGGTTCGGAGGGCGATCCCGTCCCTTGCGTGGTGCTGCGTATGTCCGGAGTTCGTGATGGATTTCGGCGTACGGTCTCACCTACCTGGACTGAGTTGTCGTACCCCGTTGAGATCGACGAACCTTCGGAGATTGAGCTGGTATGCGAACTTCGTGGGACCAAATCCAAAACGTGGATCGAGGTGAATTCCTTCACCTTGTCCCGAACCGCAGGTCCCTGAGGTGGTCCGAACTTACAAGAGAAGAGGCGGCAGCTTGGGGCTGCCGCCTCACTAATGATCATCTGAAGGGGTCGCAGAGGACCCACAGTCGCCAGACTCAGGGAGCTGCACCTTCCACAACCCGGTAGTACCCTGCTCCACCTGCTGCTTCAACCAAAGCGCTGCGATCTCCGGTCGTTACAACATTCGCCCATGTCCCGGTGAGCGTGGATTTCTTTTGCAGAGTGAAGGGTCCCTGGCCACCCGTCCAAGAGATGTTCACGCGGCCGTTGGCGGCTTTCGAGGCTGTCAGCTGGATGGGCGTTGCCACGGACTTGTCAGCACTGATGTTGACATTGTCGATGGCCCAGAATCCGCGGGATTGTGAATCGCCACCCCGTGCGTGGAACCGGAATGCGACCTGAGACTTTCCGGCGGCCTGAGGAATCGGAATGTGATGACGAGTGAACGACGCAGCTTCACCCAAATCAAGAAGCGCGCGCATGTAGGTAAATACTATTTCCCAGGACTGACCATTATCCACACTGGCATGAACCTCGTAGAACGTGCTTGCGCTGTAAGGCAAGGATTCTGAGTCGAAAGCGAGAACGACGTTGGAGGCATCACTCAGGTTGAGCGTGGGAGTTGTCAGATCATCACTAGCTCCCGTGTCGGTGGTGTCGGAGCGCAAGGCATAC
>VHDG01000050.1 GCA_016871475.1 Verrucomicrobiota bacterium | reverse complement strand
TTTCCAGCACGCGAAATAGTAAACAAAAGGGGAAAGCCAAACTGGCTTTCCTGAGCCTCGCTGACATCCGCCGTGACCGTCACCATTGGGAGGTCATTGTCCACGATGATCACCGTCTGAGGATCGGCAGAAGCGGTATAGTTGTCCCCTGGCTCCACCTTCACAGTCACAACCTCGTCACCCTCGATGAGCAAGTCATCCTTGGCCCTGATCACGACCACGGCAACGCTCTGACCTGATGCAAAACGTACAGGCGACTCAACGACAATGTAATCAAGACCATTCGATGCGGTCCCGCTGACACTGATGTTTACCGCGATAGCCTGGTCCAGTGAGTTCGTTCGTCGCAGAACCACTGAGGCATCGTCCTGCCCATTCTCGAGAGCGGTTTCATCGAACAGCACTGCACTGATCGTGCTGGGGACAGGAGGATCGTTGTCGGCGATAGTCATGGACGCCAGTTCATTCCCGATGGCATAGGGATAATAACTTTGGAACCAAGTCTCCACGCCATTGATCGTTCGAAGCTCCCAACCGGGTACCGGGACAGAGTTCGTGAACACCACGAGGTAGTTGTTGGTGAAGATGTTGGTGACTGACGTCCCGCCGTCGATGATGACGTTCGTCTCAACGATGTTGGTGACGTAATTGATGTAACGTTCGATGTTCGTCGCAAGCAAAAGCTGGGCGACAACGAACTCCACGCCTTCAGAGGTGCGATCGTCCAATACGGTCACCGGAACATCCACGTTTGTGACTCCAGGTTCGAAAACGATGGTTCCCGGGGTTCCTCCCCACTGATAATCGCTCCCGTCGGAAGCGTTACCTACCAGGGCATAGTGTACGACGAGGGAGTTGCTGATTTCTCCCCCTCGCCGATTGAACCTGAAGGACGAGCCAAGAGAGCCTAGACCTTCGTCCATAGTCGCGCCCGTCGCCTGAACACTGACGAGGGGCAGAGCCACGGCGACATGATCCATCGAGGGACCATCGCCATTAATCACGGGGGCGGGGTTGTCGAAATTCGCAGGCGAAGTTTCAAAGCCATGCTTATAGGCAACATTGGTAACCAGGGAGTTATTAGGTCCAGCGAGCGAATAGCGACCTTCGCTGTCGGAAAGCGTGACAAGCTGGTTGCCTCCGATGACAGCCACGATTGCGTCACTCAAAGGTGCGCCATTCTCATCTCGCACGACTCCCTGGAGAACTACCGTGGACGGCGCCCCTACTGTGATCACTCTATGCTGACTTCGCTTGCCACCTTTCATGTCCGAGACCTCGCAACGAACCACATAGTGACCAGGCGAGCTGAATGATCGGCTGACCGCAGGTTCATTGGACGGCTGAGTCTCATCCGAGAAATGCCAGTACACTGACACCTCGTCGCCATCGGGATCCAAGACATTCTCCGCGGCACAAACAACCGTTTGTCCCACCTCAACGAAGTCCGATGATACGCCCAGGACAAAGTTCGGAGCCCGGTTGTTCATCTTCCTCCCCCGATTCACGACAATGTCGTACCAAATCTCACGCCCCTGACCTCCCCGAGCCACCGGGGTAATATCGATCCCCGACTGTTCATCCGAAAACGTTCGTCCCAAAGCCAACGCAGAATCATCCACACCACCCTGGCTGCCGGGTGTCATGTCCAGCAGCTGAGCAGTCCCAGCCGTTCCCTCCCAGGGTGTCCAGTAGAGCAATACTCCGTTTTGCAGATACGGGTTGCCTGCCGTGAGAGCCCGGTGATCAATCCAATAACCGCGACTCGATGGCTGACGATTGGGTTCCTTCTCCACGTAAAGGGAGTATTGGCGATCCGGCAAAGCATCCGTAGCGTCGAACGCATAGATCCGGTGACGAGACACTCCCGCAGAAGCCTCCGCAATGTTAACGTGAGGCAACCATTTTAAGCGAAACTTGTGCAGGGAGTTGAACTGTTGCTCCAAGCTGTCGCCGTTGCCCATCCAGTCGTTTGGATCTCCGTATTCGACATCAAAGGTCAAGTCTGAGATGGGATCGGCGTGCCGGGAGTGTCGGGGGACGCCGAAATGGCCAAAATAGGATGCCGCGTTGATGGGAGTGGGAGGGATGGTGGCGGGAGGGTCATACGGAGGGCGAGTCGTGTCCGAAGCATTGGCATGTGACAAGCCCAGATTGTGACCGAGTTCGTGAACAATGACTTTGGGAGTAAAGGACTGAATCCAGGAGCCTCGCGCTCCGACGAAACCCAAGCCACCGTAGTCAAACTCGGTTCCACCCAGAAAAGCGTGTCCGAGAACATCCAAGTCGTAGTCTTCGATATCATAACCGGCCTCAGCCGCAGCTGCTCGAGCATCTTCGAGCAAACCGATTGGGCCAGCTGCACCTATTCCGGTGTAATACACCACCGACCGACGCAACCTCAGTACTGGTGTGATCGTTGTGTGCATCTGAACGAGGTTGTAGGAAGCCGTGCGATAGTAGTCATTCACATCGTTCATCATCTGGCTCAGCTCATCTCGCCCAATGGGCTCACGAGGATCGTCTTCAAAACTCACTAGCATGAAGAGAACGTTGAAACGGCCCTGGGTCACGCTGATGGTGCGTGCGGCTGGACCGTTGGTGGGAGTAGATCCACCCGGATCGCTGGGGAGGAGTTTGGTCTGTCGCGCTTTCCTGAAGTCAGAGTTGAGAACGGAAGCATGCGCCGCAGAACAGATCCCCTGAAGACGCGATCCCAGTTCCATCACCCGGGGAGTCATGCCGGGCTGCGATGCAACCCCAGACACGCCGCAGATCGGATCATCCAACCGCTTGCCGCCAGCCAGGAGTGCGGCTGCTTCATCCTCAGCGAGTAGGCGACCCGGGTCTTCGGAAACTGCGATCAGACCGCCTAGTGCCACGCCCCAGAGGGGTTCACCTCGACGTGTGCTGTCAAGGCGTCGAGCCCCGTAAACAAATGCTTTGTAGCGCTCACCATTCAGATTTACCCAACGCTGAATAGGCTCCCCGGGTTTCGGTCCACCTTTGGCCCCGACAGCGCCCAAGACATCCAGATCCCCGTTTCCAGCCACGACCTTCTCCAGCAATCCGAGAATCGTTTCCGGCATCGCTTGTCGAACTGAGAACGGCAGGGCATCCCGAATAGCTTGCGCCGGGTTGGCCCGGATAGTGGCCTCCATGACCTTTCGACGCTGCTCGGCCAGCCCAATTCCCTCACCCAGGAGTGAAGCTTTGGCAGCCGCATCGTTGGCTGCCGTGTATCGGCTCGCCCAGTCCTTGAAAGCATAAACAGGATCCTGAGGCTTGGCCGGAAGCGACGTTTGTGTGGGCGTCGCCGGCACCGCAGCTGGAGTGGGAGGCTGCGATGTCACTACGGGTGAGTTGGGCTGTGAGAGACTCGGGCTGGACACTGAGTCAGAGACCGTGCGTCGTTCGCTGACGACCCACCATATCAGGCCTACCACCACCACCACCGCCATCAACGTCCCGACCAGCCGGTTTGGATTCCTCATAAGCACGAATGAACTGTCTGATTAAACGCAAAAAGCACCCACCTCTGACCGACGGCGATGCAAAGGGCCACGCTGAAATCGCCCCGGCAGAGGCAACTTCAGCCAGCATCAACCGCCCGCAGTTGAATGAGTGGGCTCACACGTCTATCAGGGCGACGTAGGGGAATCAATACTTAGTACCAAGTTTTGCGACCTCAGCCAATTAGCTCCATCACCGGCTTCCCATGCACGTCGGTCAACCGGTATTGCCTCCCCTGGAATCGATAGGTGAATCGCTCATGCTCAATCCCCAACAGATGCAGAATCGTCGCCTGAAAATCATGAACGTGCATCGGCTTTTCAGCTGGATTCACTCCAAACTCATCCGAAGCCCCATAGTTCAATCCCGCCTTAACCCCACCCCCTGCCATCCACAGGGAAAAAACATAGGGATGATGGTCGCGACCCCATGTCTTGGTATCCGAAATACTGCCCTGAAGGAACGGGGTCCGGCCAAACTCCCCGCCCCAGATCACAAGCGTGTCCTCCAACAACCCTCGCTGCTTGAGGTCCCGAACCAGTGCCGCACTGGGCTGATCGGTGTCACGGCACTGAACAAGCAGCTGTGAGTTCAAGTTCCGATGCTGATCCCACCCCGCATGCATGAGTTGAACAAAACGAACCCCACGCTCGGCCAGCCGACGGGCCATCAAACAGTTGTAGGCATAAGACCCGGGGCGCTTTACGTCAGGCCCATAGGCTTCCAATATGTGCGCCGGCTCCTTCGAAAGATCGGTCAGATCCGGGACGCTCGCCTGCATCTTGTAGGCCATCTCGTACTGCGCGATCCGCGTCTGAATTTCAGGATCCCCAAACCGATCAAACCCCCTCCCGTTCATCCACGCGAGGTCGTCCAGCATGCCGCGCCTCACATCGCGATTCATTCCATCGGGGTTCGAAAGGTAAAGCACCGGATCGCCCCCTCCACGAAACTTGACCCCCTGATGTTTCGATGGAAGGAACCCGCTTCCCCAATAAAAATCATAAAAGATCTGGCCACACGACGCCTCCTTGTCCCTCGAGGTCATCACCACAAAAGCAGGCAGGTCCTCCGACTCACTCCCCAGCCCGTAAGTCAGCCACGAACCCAGACTGGGGCGCCCGGGCAACTCCGATCCGGTCAGGAAAAACGTGATGGCCGGGGCATGATTCACGGCCTCTGTGTGCATCGACCGGATGAAGCAGGCTTCGTCCACAATCCCCGCCGTGTAGGGAAGAAAGCTGCTGACCCAGGATCCCGAAGCTCCATGCTGCGCAAATTGGGTGATCTCTCCCAAGACGGGCCGATCCTTCTGCCCACCCGTCATGGTGCTCAGCCTCTTGCCGCTGAACAACGAATCGGGAATCTGTTTTCCATGCTCCTTTCTCAGCATGGGCTTGTAATCAAACAAATCCACATGCGACGGCGCACCGTTCTGAAGCAGATAAATGATCCTCTTGGCCTTCGGACGGAAGTGAGGCAGGTCTGATCGCTCTCCTCGAACCATTCCTCCTGCCTTCGCCGGATTCAGCAGAGAACCCAAAGCAAGAGCACCGAGGCCCAACATCGATCCACCCAACGCATCCCGCCGGGTCATCAGCAAACGCGCGTCGGTCCCCTGGTTGATGTGCAGACTCGTTGGATTCATTGTGTGCTCAGGGCTTCGTCGAGATTCAAGAGCGTCAGACAGATCGTCGTCCAGGCCGCATGTTCAATGGGGTCCAGGGACTCATCAGGCTTGGAATCTCCCACTCTAATGAGCTTCATCGCTTCCTCTCTGGAAGCCTGATAGCCGACCTTTAGCTCCTGCACTCGCTCCAGCAACCGGGTTCGTTCTCTGGAGTCAGGTTCGCGCAATACAACCGACAGGAAAGCAAACTTCAGCCGGTCCGCATCAGACTTGGAATGGCGGATCGAGCGAGTGGCCAGCTGCCTGGCTGCTTCGACATACGTGACATCATTTAAGGTCGCCAGGGCATGTAGGGGTGTGTTCGTCCTCGGCGCCTTCACTGAGCAGGTCTGTCGGGTCGCAACATCAAAAAACAGGGTCGGCCCCACGATCCTCCGCCAAAAAGTGTACAAGCTGCGGCGATACAGGGCCTCGCCTTGATCCTGCCGATAGCGAATGAACCCAAACGTGGCCTCCTCCCATACTCCCGCGGGCTGATAGGGCTTCACCGGCGGTCCGCCCAATCGATCGGTCCAAAGCCCGCTGACTGCCAGCGCCTGATCGCGAATCATCCAGGAAGGCATGCGATGCCTTGGACCGCGAGTCAGCCATCGATTGTCGGGGTCTTTCTCGAGCAGGTCAGCTCCCACACGCGAGCTTTGTCGATACGTGCGGCTGGTCACAATCAGCCGGTGGAGCGCCTTCACGTTCCAGCCCGACCGCACAAACTCCACCGCCAGCCAGTCGAGCAACTCGGGATGAGTCGGCTTCTCCCCCTGGACACCGAAGTCCTCCGGTGTTCGAACCAGCCCCGATCCGAAGAATGTCTGCCAGGCTCGATTGACCGCAGTCCGCGCGGCGAGCGGGTGCGAAGGATCGGTGAGCCACTTGGCCAGATCCAGTCGAGTCATCCTCGGAGTTCCCTCAGGAGGTGCAGCGGTTAGAAAGCCCGGAAGCCGTGGCGTGACCTTCAGACCCGGCTTCGTATACAGGCCTCGTGCCAGGACGAAGGTGTCTCGAGGCTCGGCATTCGTTCGCTCCGCCATGATCATGACCTTGGGAATCTCTGCTCGCGCATTGTTGCGTCGCTCGGTCGCCTTCAAGAGCCGCTCCAGAGCAGACGCGTAGTTCGTGTCATGCTCCTTGAAATAATTCACCGCTTCCACCAATCGATCGAGCGGCCGATTCGTCGCCGCGTTTTTCAGAACAAACGATGTGATGTTCCCCGGGAGGTCCCTGGCCTTCTCTGACTCGTGCGCACCCTTCCCTTCTGCTCTGGGGAATTTGCTCAGCTCCAGTCGATCAAGTTCCGCACCCACACCGGCCAGCTCCACCGTGGCTTGATGTACTCTCGCGTGATTCTCGGGCGTTGAAACATCCATGACCGGTGCCGCCTGCCCCGATCCGTCGCCGCCACCGACCGGAGTGTTGTTGAAGAATGCCAGCAGGGAATAGTAATCCGCCTGGGTGAACGGATCGAACTTGTGATCGTGGCACCGGGCACAGGTTGCCGTCAGACCCAACCACACGGTCCCAACGGTCTCGGTCTGGTCGAAAAGATAATCAATGCGGTTCTCTTCGGGAATCCGCCCTCCTTCCCCATTAATCATGTGGTTCCGCAAGAATCCCGTCGCCAGTCTATGCTCTAGCCGGGCATCCGGAACAAGATCTCCCGCAATCTGGTCAATGGTGAATCGGTCGTAGGGCATGTTCTCGTTCAATGCCCGGATCACCCAGTCGCGCCAGGGCCACATCGTGCGCGTCGGATCTCCTTGATACCCGTTGCTGTCCGCATACCGCGCCGCATCCAACCAATCCCAGGCCATTCGCTCCCCATACCGAGGGGATGCCAGAAGCCGATCCACCAGCCGTTCATAGGCGTCAGACCGACGGTCCGATATCCACGCCTGCAATTCGGCCGTCGTCGGCGGAATGCCCGTCAGGTCCAATGTGACTCGCCTGAGAAGTTCCGCTCTGCCCGCCTCCGGAGAGGACTTCAATGAACGGGCCTTCAAGGATTGGGCTACGAACGCATCGATGGGGTTCTCCCGCGAGTCCCGACGCAGCCGCGCCTTGGGGATCTCTGGCTGAACCGGGGGTTCAAAAGCCCAGTGTTTCCCCCAGACAGCCCCCTCATCCACCCATCGCTTTAAGAGCGCCTTGTGTTCAGCTGACAAGACCCGATGTGAATCCGACGGCGGCATCAGGTCATCTGAGTCGCTGGAGAACACCCGCCGGATCATCTCGCTGCCTGCGCTGTCACCGGGCTTCACCGCCTGTCGTCCAGCCCGCTCAGCGACCGCTCCCTCCCTCGTATCCAGACGCAGCCCGCCCTTGCGCGCAGCCTCGTCAGGCCCATGGCAATGATAACAGTTCTCGGAGAGGATCGGCAGAATCTGGCGTCCGTAGTGCACGGGTTCCGCTGTGTTGCCAACCGAACCGAGGAGCCAGATGAAGACCGACCAGGCCAGGGAAAACCAGCGAACGGATGGAAGCGGAGCTTTCTTGATACCTCGAGGTTCCATCCGAAACATCAGCGAATCTTTTTGATGACCTGCACCGTGGACCTGGCCTTGTTCAGGCAATAGAAGTGGATGCCTGGAGCTCCCCCCGCCAGCAACCCCTTGCACTGAGTCACGGCGTACTCGATACCGAACTGAGCCGCGGCCTCGTCGTTGTCACCGATCCGTTCCAGCTCACTGAGGAGTGAAGCCGGGATCCGTGCACCACACATCGCGGTGAAACGCCTGATCTGCCCTGCGCTCACAATTGGGATGATGCCGGGGATGATCGGCACCCGACATCCATGGGCCACCAAGTAGTCTCGAAATCGGAAATAGTCAGCGTTGTCGAAGAAAAGCTGCGTCACAACGAAGTCTGCACCCCGGTCAACCTTGGCCTTGAGCCGGGACCAATCGACCTCGCGACCTTCTTTGCAAGCGATATGGCCCTCGGGGAATCCTGCGGTCCCGATGCAAAACCCGCCTCGCTGGCGAATGAAGCTCACCAACTCGGCGGAAAATTCAAATCCACCCTCTGTCTTCTGAAACTCGCCCTGCCCGCCCGGAGGATCTCCCCGCAAGGCAAGGATGTTCCGGATGCCACGCCGTTCGGCTTCGTTCAACACGTCCGCAAGCTGCTGCTGGGTGGACCCCACACACGTGAGATGAGCCATGGCTGTGAGCTGATGCTCCTTCTGAATCCGATCGACGATACCGAGGGTCTTGTCGCGCGTACTCCCGCCGGCACCATAGGTCACCGAGCAGTAGTCAGGTTTGACTGACACCAGTTCAGGCAGGGTCTTCTCAAAAAGATTGCGTTCGCCCTCCTCCGTTTTCGGGGGAAAGAACTCGAAGGAAATGGCGGCACGGTTTGCCGCCTTGCATCTCGCGTGAATGTCCCGAATGAATTCCATGGGCGCGAACCTATCCCGCCCCTTTCTCCTCGTTCAACCTCGAAAGGGTCCGTGCATCCCTTCCAAGCTCACTGTCGCCAAACGAGTTCCAAGCTCGGCAGCTCAAACCAGGCCTTGCCCCGAGCGGCGGCCAGCTCGCAGGCCAACTCCACTCTCCGGCTCTGCTGAACTTCAAAATCCACGAACGTCGATTGCCAATCGCTCACCTGCGTGAACAAGGGTGAAGAACCTCCGTCCTCCCCCACCACACGAAGACCGGCACCGTTCCTCGCTGAAAATTTTCGCCTCTCGACTCCCTCCACTCGCAACCGGCCCTGGAACCGATACCGGCCCGGCTCCAGCAGCACCGTGGTGCGCCATGAACTGCTCACCGGCCCCGGGGACTGAATAAGCAAGGACCTGGCCTTGCCTGGTTCGGAAAACCGACTCAGTTCGCCTCCTGGAGGCACATTCACTTTCCTCCAATCCTCCAGAGAAGCCCGACCGCCAATAAAGACCAGAGGGCTGAGCTCGCCCCTGTCGAGATCCTGGCTCAAGTGCCGATGCCGATCGCGCACAGCCAACTCAATTCGCGTAACAGCCTGCCTCCAGGACGCCAACTCCCGACGCGGGATACGTTCTCTTAAGAGAGTCCGCCTGACCAGCAGCTCGCGTTCGAGATCTTCACGTACAAATGCACTCGACATCAGGCCCTTCATGGCTTCTTTCATCCGGGGAAGCATCCCTGGCACAGTCAGCAGCGCATGCGCCGCGAGGCCATGCATCTCGGGCGCCCATGGCATTTTCGGGCTTCCCAACAGCTGATCCATTCCACTCGGGAGAAAAAACCAACGCTCCTCGGCTCCCAACCAAACCAATCGATAGTTGTTCTTCGCCATGGAATAGCCGTCGCGATGGCCCAACAGGATCTCCAGAGCAACAAAGTCCAAGAAGGCAGGCACATTCACCAGTCGCTCCATTTGGCGAAGTCGGGCCGCCGGGTCCGGTTCGGCGATTGCTAGGGCTAGAGCCGAAAGGTTTTGTTGCTCGGGCGGAACATCGCCTGCCTGGAATGCAAAGCGGCCGCCGAGATCACTGCCGTCCTCAGGTTCGTAGAGTGCCCACCGCGAACCAGGATGTTCCTCCAACAAGTCTTCGTAAGACTGCTTCAGAATGAACACCCCCAGCGGACGGCCGTTCAGATTAACCCAGGCATGGTTAACGGCGGCTACCCTCTGGCCGGCCCGCAAGAAAACCCGCGCCCCCAGGACCTCATTCATGTAGCTCGCATCCTCGACGGAGTTGTTGAGATGAAGCTTCTTTTGTCCGACACACTCCCGACCTGGCTCGAAACGCGCGAAATCAAGTGTCAGAGAGGGTTTATCATCGAATCCCCTGAGACTTCCCTTGCGTCCCTTCACACGGAGTCCGACAGAACTCCAGGAAACCCCATCGATCGATACATCCGCACGGATCATTTCACGGGGCGATGTCCTCAGACTCGCCTCTCCGTCTTCAGACACACGGATGTTGAACTCGACAACACGAGCTGAGGAGAACAAGGAGCCTGTAGACGAACCGAAAATGGATCCAGGCAAGCTGAGAACCATTCCAAGGAGCAGGCCTCCAAAGAGTGTTCCGAAACGCGGAACAGAACTGGGATATCCGGATGGATGTGGCATCAACCCTGCCGCAGGCTGGGGAAAGCGGCTCATGTGGTTTCTGAATCTGGTGCCAGAGGAGGGAATTGAACCCCCGACCAAAGGCTTATGAGTCCTCTGCTCTACCCCTGAGCTACTCTGGCTTAACCAATTTATATTCAGAGTCTTATGAGGATTCTGAATCCGAGTCTGATTCAGACTTGTCACCCAATCTTGTAACCCTATGTTCGCAGAAATGACTTCCGATCATCCTGAGACCACGTTGGGAAAGGCCATTCAGCCTGAATTTCACAAGGTCAGCGAAAACCTGTACCGACTCGAAACTACGGGCGGATATTACGGGCTCCTCAAAAGAGGGGGCAAGCAGTTTCGTCGATCACTAAATACAAAGGATCGAAAACTGGCGGAGCGCAAGTTAGCGCAGTTCCGGAAGGATGTTCATAACCTAAAGGTGACTGAGAATTCACGGCTGGATTTTGATGCAGTGGCAAAACTATGGCTTAACACCATCAGGCACGCCATGAAACCGTCCAGCGCCAAACGTCGTGAAACCTGCCTGAAGGCGTTGGGCCCGTTTTTCAAAGGGGTATTAATTCGTAATATCAGTCGGAGACATTGCGAACGCTGGCTGACTGAGAGGGGAGCTACAATCGCCCCTCAAACGTTCGCCCACGAGTTGGATACTCTGAAAGCCGTGCTGGAGTATGGACTGGAGCATGGGCTGATACTGGAAAACCCGGCCCGAAGGATTAAGCGACGGAGGATTGTGCAAGCCAGGGTGGTTATCCCTTCACGCAATGAATTCCAAAGACTGATCGCCTCCATCCGGCAGAGCGACGGACGTTCCGATAGCCAAGCG
>VHDG01000049.1 GCA_016871475.1 Verrucomicrobiota bacterium | reverse complement strand
TATAGTGGGAACAAAGATGCCCGCATGATTCTCCGCCCAATCCACCAGTCCTGCCGTCCCCACCGCTCCAAGTTCCTCTTTCACCAACGCCGGGCAATTGAATCGTCCCGCCTCAATCAGTTCTTCAACCTTTGCCACCAAGCCAGTGAAAACATCGGTCGGGAAGTAGCGCCCCTGCCAATCCATCAGAGAACTGGAATCCACCGAATAGACTGGCAGCGCCCCTGGATTACTCATCGGTGGCGGTTTCCTCCGGGCCGCCGCTCAAGTGCGATCTCAGCTTGCCGAAATGCTCGAACTTCAAATCCCGATACCGTGACGCATCTACCGACGTGATGCGATTCGCCGACAGCGCCTCCAGCACCAGTTGCGCGAAGGGACGCCCGGCCCGGTTCACAGCCCTCTCCATCGGTGTCGCAAAGCCGCCTCTGCGCGGGGGCAAGGACCGCATGTATGCCTGCCATTGTGCGCGCCACTGATTGTATTGCGCCCACGTCATGAAACCGGACTCGCGCAAGCGTGTTGCCGTCGCCAGTGGTGTTAGGCGGAACTTCTTCGCGATGTGACGCACATTCGCGATGTCCCACGGCGACCGGGACAAGCCCAACTTCGTGATGACCGCGCGCAGTGACGGCTCCGGCATCAACGTGTGACTGGCCGCTGCTTCCGCAAACCGCTCTACCTGCAACCAATCTTCTCCGCGCCTTTGCTCCCGGGCTGCTGAATCTTCCTCGTGGTTGGCCGACAGCATGAGATGGACAACCTCGTGGAACAATGTGAAGGCCTTCGACTCGGGCAGTTCCTTCCCGTTCACTGCCGCCACGGGCATCGGTGTGCGCAACAGCGCCAACCCACGCACCTCGCTCAGGGAAACCTTGATGAATTGATAGACAAAGACTCCCAGCCCCTCGCCCGCCGCCCGCCACTCACGCCACGCCTGCCATTCATTGTTCCATTTTAACTGCGCTTCCATTGTCACTCCCGTGGCCTGGCGCAAACGTGTCGCCACATCCACCGGACTTTCCCGTAAACTCGCGCGCAGCGTGAAGGGAGGAACTTCCTGCCCCAATTCCTCCATTAGGTTCAGGGCGTTTTCCCGCCGTGTCAGCATCTGCCGGAGTGCCAGGCGCAATTCTGGTGATTCGTGGCCCGGCTCAACCTCGGGCAAGCGCCGATACTCGGCCGCGAGTGGCGGCAATTGCGGTGGACGCGGCATGAAGAAAACACTGAGCGGGCGATGGAACATGCGCGCCAGATTCTCCACCTGACGCATCGTCGGCTGCCTTTCGCCCATCTCCCATTCTACAATCCGTTCCTCCTTTACCTGCAACCGCTTGGCCACTCGATCCAAAGCATAGCCGCTCTGCTCGCGTGCCCAGACGAGCAGCGACGGATTGATGTCTATGGTCGGTTGGTTCGACATGACGAAGAGGCCCTAGCCGGAACTCCCCGAAGACACCAGTTCTCCGGTGAAGGCTTTTTGGAGGGCCAGGGGTGAGCCGCCCAAAGCTGGGAGACGAAGCTTAAAGCGGGGAAGGGACAATAAAACTGGGGGACACGAAGCCGATGCCCGGCGCCCACCCGGCCCCTGAGTGCAGATTTTTGTGCTGGTTCTCGTGGGGACCGTTAAGGACAGTGCCCCCTCATCCTGAACCGTGACCGTCTTGCATCCGAAGAACCATGGCTAAGAAGCGATCATTAAACCCGACCGCCGGAAAGCGCGCGATGGAGCGGGCGTTCCAGTCAGCAAAGGCTCGTTATGCAGAGGCGGGCGTTGATGTGGAGGTCGGGATACGAATTCTCGCCCGTATTCCCGTGTCGATACATTGCTGGCAGGGCGACGATGTAGGCGGATTTGAGTCCGCTGCCGGAGCGCTCGGCGGTGGTCTCGCCGTCACAGGCAACTATCCCGGAAAGGCCCGTAACCCAGGTGAGCTGCGTGCTGATCTCGAACGGGCGCTCTCGCTCATCCCGGGCCGCCATCGTCTCAACCTCCATGCATGCTACGGCGAGTTCGGCGGAAAACGCGTCGATCGGGACGAAATCGAACCCTCCCACTTTGAAGGTTGGATTCAATGGGCGCGCTCGCAGCGGCTCGGACTTGATTTTAATCCCACCTGCTTCGCCCACCCCAAAGCCGCGGATGGCCTCACCTTGTCGCATCCCGATCGAGCCATCCGGCGCTTCTGGGTCGACCATTGCCGACGCTCCCGCGAGATCGGGGCAGTCATTGGCAGGACGCTCGCCAGCCCGTGCGTCACCAATGTATGGGTGCCGGACGGCTACAAGGATACGCCCGCTGATCGCCGGTCTGCCCGTGAGAGGTTATTGGGATCCCTCGATGCCGTTTTTCAGAAGAAGCTGTCCCCGCGTCACAATCTCGACGCTGTTGAGGGGAAGCTGTTCGGAATCGGTGCCGAGAGTTGCACGGTGGGCTCTCACGAGTTTTACCTCGGCTACGCGATCACGCGCGGCAAGCTGCTCTGCCTGGACTCGGGCCACTTCCATCCCACCGAAGGAATCGCGGACAAGATCTCCAGCGTGCTTCAGTTCATTCCCCGGATCCTCTTGCATGTCAGCCGTGGCGTTCGATGGGACAGTGATCATGTGGTGACCTTGAACGATGACCTCCTCGCAATCGCGCGGGAGATCATCGTGAATGGGTATATCGACCGCGTGCACCTCGGGCTCGACTACTTCGACGCCAGCATCAACCGGATCGCAGCCTGGGTGATCGGGACACGCAATCTTCAGCGCGCGTTGCTCGCTGCCCTGCTGGAACCGCCAGGAATCAAGGCTGCTGAGGCGAGAGGTGATCTGACTGCCCGGCTCGCATTGCAGGAGGAGGCTCGCACGCTTCCCTTGGGTGCGATCTGGGATCGTTTCTGTGACCTCAACGATGTTCCGGTCGGGGAGCGATGGCTTTCTGAGGTGAAACGTTATGAGTCAACCGTGCTCTGCTCACGGTCCTAGAACAGCCACGCTGCTTGAGAACCCTCCTTCAGCTGAACTCCGTGACAAAGTCCTTCCACGCTGTTCAGGCGTTGAAGGGAGTTTCGTTCGAGTTGCGTGAGGGAGAGGTTCACGCCCTGCTGGGCGAGAACGGCGCTGGCAAGTCCACTTTGATCAAGGTGATCACCGGCGCTCATGCGCCGGACTCCGGGACGATCGAGGTGGGTGGCTGCGTCGTGAGCTCCCTGACCCCTGTTTCAGCTCACGCGATGGGTATCGCCTGCATCTATCAGCAACCGGCACTCTTCCCGGATCTGACCGTGACTGAAAACATCGGCCTGCGCCTGGATCCGCCGGGCGGGCTGCTGCGCGTCCGATGGGGGGATCGTCGTCGTCGCGCCTCCGAATTGCTCCAGAGAGTGGGAGCCGCGATCTCGCCCGATTCCGAGGTGCGATCGCTTTCGATGCCTGAGCAACAGCTGGTTGAAATCGCATGCGCCTTGGGTGCCGGCGCTCGCATCGTGATCATGGACGAGCCGACGGCCTCGCTGACCCTCCGCGAGCAGCGCCTGTTGTTCGATGTGGTGCGTGATCTGCGTTCCCGCGGCGTGGGGGTCATTTACATATCTCACCGGCTTGAGGAGATCTTTGCGCTCGCTGATCGCGTCACGGTGCTTCGGGACGGTCAAAGCGTGGCAACCCACGATCTGCCCAAGGCCGGAGCGGAGAATCCTTCGCAAGCCGGCCTCACGGAAAAAGAACTGATCCGCCTGATGGTGGGCCGCGATGTTCAATCTGCGGGAGCAACTGAACCCGTCCCCGCGGGTGCTGACCGCCTCAGTCTACGGGGGATCGGATGCGCTTCATCAGGAGTCCGTGACGTGTCCTTTTCGGTTCGATCCGGAGAAGTGGTCGGCTTGGCCGGACTTGTAGGGGCCGGCAGGACCGAGCTCGCCCGCATCCTTTTTGGCATCACCCCTGCCAGCTCAGGCGAGATTCTTATCGACGGACAACGTGTCTCCATCCACTCGCCGCTTGACGCCATCGCCCTGGGAATCGGCTACGTGCCCGAGGATCGTCGCCGTCACGGGCTGGTGTTGGAGATGCCGGTGGCTTCAAACATCTCCATGGCGGTTCACTCTTCGTTTTTTCGGTGGGGATGGGTCCGGCGTGTCGCTGAGTCGAAGCTCGCCGACGGGTTTATCGATCGCCTCTCGATCAAGTGTGCCGATTCGCAGGCTGCCGGGAGTTCACTTTCAGGGGGCAATCAACAAAAGGTGGCGCTTGCACGGTGGCTGGCGACGAAACCTTCAGTGCTCGTTCTGGATGAACCCACGCAGGGGGTGGACGTCGGCGCGAAGAGTGAGATCCATCGGATCATCCGTGATCTGGCTCGAGAAGGGGTGGCGGTGCTGGTGATCTCCAGCGATCTTCCTGAAGTCCTGCAGGTGAGCGATCGGATTCTGGTCATGCGCGGAGGTGCTGTGGTCTCTGAGCTGCCTGGAGGGAGTGCACCTGACCGGGTGATGGCGGCGGCACTCGGCAAGAGCGAGGTAGCTTCATGAGAAACTACTTCCGCGAACTCTGCGTGTTGGCGGCCTTGTTCCTGATGCTGATCCTGCTTGCCATCTTTGCGCCCAACTTCTTCGAGTTGCAGCCGCTGCAGTCGCGTTTGACCGCTGCTGCCCCGAAACTCCTGCTCGCCTGCGGAGTGGCCCTCGTGATTGTCGCCCGTGAGATCGATATCTCTATCGGCTCTCTCTTTGCCCTGGCTGGATCCGGCGCGGCGATGGCCGCTGCAGCCGGGCTGTCTTTCCCGGCGGCCGTGGCCGTGGCTCTGATCATTGGGCTGGCTGGTGGAGCGATCAATGGCGCGCTGGTCGCGGGGCTCCGCCTGCCAAGCATTGTCGTCACACTCGCCACCATGGTGATCTGGAGAGAGGGGCTCCGGCTTGGACAACAGGGAGTCTTCATCAACCTTCCTCCGGGCACTCAATGGTTCGGGCTGTCGATGGCAGCCGGGCAGGGGGTGGTTTGTGGCATCGCCTTCGGAACGCTCCTGTTGCTGGCGCTGGCCACCCGTCACCTGGCCGCAGGCAGATTCATTTACGCGGTCGGGTCGGATGACGAAGCAGCCAGGCTCGCAGGCATATCTCCACGGATCACGAGGTTCTTCGTTTTCTTGCTCATGGGTTTCCTGGCCGGCATGGGTGCGGTGCTCAACATGGTGCAATCCCCCCAGGTAGATCCGAATAGTGGCCGAGGACTCGAACTTGAGGCCATCGCCGCAGCGGTGGTGGGCGGAGTTGCTGTAACGGGTGGCCGAGGAAGGCTATGGGGCGTGCTTGCCGGGTTGCTGCTCCTCCTGTGCATCGGGCCCGCTCTGACTTATGCCGGTGTAAGGCCCTATTGGGAAAAAGCCATTCAGGGAGGGATCATCCTCGCCGCCGTCGTGGCTGACGGCCTTCGAAGACAACGCTGAACCATGAACCTTCCCTCCCCTCATCCCTCTCAAACGCGATCTGGTGTGAGATGGTACCTCAGGCATGAAACTCTCCTCGCGGTTCTCGTCCTGGTGGAGATCCTGATCTTCGCCTCGCTCGGCCGACGTTTTGGGACCGCCGACAATGCCGCCAACATCGTCCGTCACTCCGTTGAGATTGGACTACTGGCCCTGGTGATGACACCCATCATCCTGACGGGAGGCATTGATCTGTCGGTGGGCTCCGTGCTGGGGCTGTGTGCAGTGCTCTTTGGAAAACTATGGCGGGACGCCGGCTTCCCGCCGTGGCTGGCCGGAGTTGCGACGATTGGCATCGGATCTCTTTGCGGAGCCTTCAACGCGCTCCTGATCGCCCGTTTCCGGCTGCCACCCCTCATCGTCACGTTGGGCACCTTTTCGCTCTTTCGGGGTTTGGCCGAGGCGGTGACGCAAGGGGTGGATGCTTTTACGAACTTTCCGGAATCGTTTCTTTTCCTCGGAGGCGGGCAGCTTGCGGGATTGCCCACCCAGGCCTGGATTCTCGTGATCGCGGCCGTCGGGCTTTGGATAACGGTGCATCGAATGACTTTTGGGCGATCACTTCGCACGATCGGCTTCTCGCCCGAGGGAGCAAGGTTCGCCGGGCTGCCTGTGGAGCGGCGTTTGGTGACATGCTATGTGCTGGCTGGAGCTGTCGCAGGCGTCGCAGCTCTTACCTACACAGCCCGATTTGGGACTGCGAAGGCGGACGCAGGCATGGGATACGAGCTGTTCGCCATCACCGGCGTGGTGCTGGGGGGCACGCGTATCCTTGGGGGCGTGGGCACGATTCATGGAACTCTCCTGGGCGTTGCAGCCGTCGCCATCCTTGCAAACGGCCTTACCCGGGTTCCCAGCCTGATGAACATCGCAGGCGAACTCTCGGGCATGCTCACCGGCATCGTCCTGGTGTTGGCTTTGGCCGCGGGACTGGTTCCATCGATGATCGCTGCTCGACGTCCCGCTCCACGTGATTCACTCTCCACGCGAAATTCAACAACGACACCTTCCGCATGAAACGAACTCTCCCTCTCCTGTTCCTTGTTTGCCTCGGATTGATCACGGGCTGCAGCAAGTCCGACTCATCCTCCTCAAGCCCCGCGGCAGGGGAAGCGATCACTGTGGCGCTGATGCCCAAATCGAAGGGCAACGCGTATTTTGTCTCTTGCCGGGAGGGATCCGAGGCAGCGGCGAAGGACTTGGGTGTGGAACTGATCTTCGATGGTCCCACCACACCCGATCCGGCGAGGCAGAACGAGATTATCGAAAACTGGATCACGCTGGGGGTGAATGTGATTGCAGTCGCTTGCGAGAACCGCGACGGCATTTCCACCGCGCTCAGGAAGGCGCGCCAAAAAGGGATCCGCGTGGTGACTTACGATTCCGATGCAGCCCCGGACGCGCGGGAGTTTTTTGTCAACCAGGCGACGCCGGAGGGTATTGGATATGGTTTGATGGACGAGGCCGCCCGGCTCATGGGTGGGGAAGGGGAGTTTGCCATCATTACGGCCAGTCTGACGGCGGCGAACATGAACGAATGGCAGAAGCACATTGAGGCCCGGCGAGCATCGAAGCATCCGGGCCTGAAGATGGTCGCATTGCGTCCTTGTGATGACCTCAAGGACAAGGCACAGGCCGAGGCCACGACGCTGATGAGCGCCCATCCCAACCTGAAGCTCATCATGGCGATCTGCTCTCCGGCCGTTCCTGGAGCCGCAGAAGCCGTCAAACAGGCGGGCAAGGCGGGCAAGGTGCAGGTGATAGGTCTGGGGCTCCCGAGCGAGAACAAGGGATATGTGAAGGAGGGGATTACCCAGAGCGTGATCCTGTGGAAGACAACCGACCTTGGATATCTCACCGTTGAGGCAGCGGTCGCCGTGGCGCGTTCACAACTCAGGCCAGGGGCCACAAGCTTTTCATCTCGGCGCGTGGGGGAGGTGCAAGTGCAGGGCGATCAGATCCTCCTGGGCAAACCGTTCGTCTTCAACAAGGACAATATCGAGGGGTTCAACTTCTGAGGCGACGTCGTGAGGCTTGTGCCTTGCTGCAGGCAGCATCCAACGGCAGCGCTTGGACGCGGGCATTTGCGAGGTGCGAGATGCGCAGCCGACGGAGACCTTTGGGGTTCGATCGGCCCGGGACCTCAGGGATTCGCTGCTGCGAGAAGCCAGTCAACGGCCGCTTCGGCTGAAGCTGCTGAGGCCACCGTCAATTGTTCGGGAAGCCCTTCTTTGACGTAGGCGGCCTGGAGCGCGGCGATGTCGCTGGGGGACTCACCCGAGAGCCACAGCGGACCCGGCGCACCCAGCATGAGCATGCCCGGAACGTCGTTAAACCTGGCGCCACCGGGCAGGAAGTTCGGATCATGGATGCGGCTCACATGGCCGAAGCGGAAACCCTGAGTGTCGATGGCTGCACGCGTGACAACGGCTCCGCTGACGGCGCGGGCCGCAGCAGCCCAATGTCCGGCTCCATCAAGTCCCACCAGCTCGATCGTCTTTGGGGACATCGGGTGGTGCTTGGTGAAGCTGATGAGCTTCAGCACATCCCGGATTCTCTGGGCACAGACGGAGGCGTTGTAGCCAAACGTGTACGCAGCAGCCTCCCGAGGATTCTTCACCTTCGGAGTCGACTCCAGCTTCCTGCCATCGCTGAGAAATTCGCCCTGGTAAAGCAGGTCAGCTGTAGCGACGGCAATTCCGGCATCCAACAAGCGTTTGGTCTGGGCATTGGGACGAAAGGCGCTGGTGTTGGAGGGGTCGCAGATCCCGGATTTCCCATCGGGGTGAAGCCAGATAACCAGGCGTCCCTTCCAGCCCTTGGAGCCTTTCGGGAAGAAAAACACGTGAGGAATCTCCTCATTGCGCGACTCTTCACTCAACATGCCTGTGAACACAAGGAAGTTGTCGTCCACCTCTTCCTTCGGCTGGGTCACCTTCACGGCTCCCGGCGCTGGGAGTGATCGACCAATGACAGCCTGAAGGCCTTTGCCTGCGAGGCTGTGGAACCTTTCCGGGCTTGTTTGGGCAGCCTGTAGTTGTTCGCGGGCATCTTCATGCCACCATCGGAGGAGCTTCTTCTCGAACTCCACGCCGCCTTCCGGTTTTGGATGTTCCTTGCTCCACACGGTCAGTTGTTCGGGCTTCAGGCGAGGGTAGTCCTGTTCCACCACGGGCTCCTCCAGCCCGAGCTTGAGATGCTTGTTGAGCCAGGAGTACATCACGGCCCGGCTGGGGTAGTTGTAGTTGTGTCCGAAGTGGTTCAGAGATTTGTGCATCACCAGGTCAGGTTTGCCCAGCAGGGTCCAGTGACGTTTCAGCTCAGGAAATCCCCTCGTCATCATCTCCCGCGTCCAATCATCGGCTCCGGTCATTCCCAAAGGCTTGGGAGCAAAAAGCGCTGCGAACTCAATGTTTCCAGTGTCCACGCGCAATCCGGATGCGTTTTCACAGGTGCAACCTCCCTGCATGGCAGTGGAAACCATGACCGCAGGAAAGGCCACCGCCAGCCGCGGATCCACGGCTCCAAGCATGAAGGTCTGAGTGCCTCCACCACTCGCGCCTGTGGCAGCGATACGAGCCGGGTCCACGTCATCCAGGGAGATCAGGAAGTCCAGCGATCGAATGGAGTTCCAGGTTTGTAGTCCCATCACGCTCTGGCAATGCGACTCGGCTTGAGGGCTGTACAGGCCCCAGTCCTTTTGTGAATTCATCTCCGGACGTTGTTTGCCAAATGAGTGGGCGATCCCCATCGAGATCTGCTGGCTGTCCGCGTAGCCCAGCATGTCGTAGTGGAACACCACGCAACCCATCCGCGCTAGTTGCACACAACGCGCCTGCAACACGCTCCGGCCGCTATCCTCGAATCGCTCCGCTCCGGTGACGATCTCCTGCTTGATGTTGCGATTGTCCGTAAACCGTCCGTCCGACCAATGGCCGTGGGGGCAAAGGATGCCAGGCAGGCGTCCAGGACGATTCTTCGGACGGTAGAGATTGCCCGTGACAAAAAAGCCGGGCATCGACTCGAAGAAGACCTTCTCCACCGTGTAGTCAGACTGCTCAATTCTTCCGTGAATGACGGGGTTCAGGGCGGTGCGGGTTGGCATCGGCCAGAGCCCCTGGCTCACTAGAATCTGCACCCGCAGTTGCTCGGCTCTCTCATTCCATTCCGAGACGGATGCTGGCGGCGTGAAGGGAAAGTAGCCGTCCAGATCCTTGGGTGCTTGCAGCCTTCGGTCGTTGGGCAAGGTGGCTTCTGGAAGAACCCGGGGTGCCGCCCAGATCGAAGGAATAAGCGCAGCGCCCAGCGTGAGCGTCGCCGCGATGCTTCTCACGGTGTTTCCGAGACGTTGGATCGACGAAAGCATTGGGGTTTTCATGGAGAACGCCCGATTAATGTCGGGCCAGGCAGGTGGCGGCAAGCTTTTAGGTGGCAGGCGTTGCACGCGAACTGTGCCCGCCTCACATGCTCCGCAGGCTTGCTGTTCGTCATCAGATCGGGAGGATGCAGCCATGTGGGTCAGGACAAACGGGACACGGAAGGCCTTTCGTACGGTTGCTTTCGACGCCGAGCGAAACGAAGTGGTGTTGATTGAACAGCGACTGTTGCCGCATGAGTTTCGCACCGTGCGGACGAAGTCGTATCAGGAGACGGCGGAGGCGATCAGCAACATGACCGTCCGTGGGGCAGGTGCGATCGGCGCCACTGCAGCCTATGGGCTTGCCCAGGGTGCAAGAGAGTTCAAGGGCGGTCCGCCTTCCGCGTTCACCCGGCACATGGAAAAGGTTTACCGCACACTCGCCAATGCACGTCCAACAGCCGTGGACCCTGTGAATGCCATGCGGGCAATCCTAGACCGCATGAGATCCTCCCGGCTCGTTGGCGAGCAACAACGAATCGCCATCGAGGCAGCGGATGCCTTCGCCGAAGAGGATGTGAACCATTGCCGGGCCATCGGCCGTCAGGGCGCAAAACTGGTCCGCAACGGAATGAAAATCCTCACGCATTGCAACGCCGGATGGCTTGCGTTTGTGGACGTCGGTTCCGCAACCGCGCCGCTATATGAAGCCCAGAGGTTGCGTCGTCGATTCCATGTTTATTGCGACGAAACCCGGCCTCGATGCCAGGGCGCAAGTCTCACAGCATGGGAGCTTGCGCAGCAGGGAATCTCGCATCAGGTCATTGCTGACAATGCCGCCGGCCTGCTGTTTGCGCGCGGTCAGATTGATATGGTGATCGTGGGAAGCGACAGGGTGCTGGGTCGCACCGGGGAAGTCGCCAACAAGATTGGCACCTACACGAAAGCTGTGCTGGCGCACCGGCACAAGGTTCCGTTCTATGTCGCGATTCCCCTGTCCACCATCGACTGGGGGCTCAGGAGCGGAAAGCTGATACCCATCGAGGAACGCAACGAGGAGGAGGTGTTGAGTGCTGTGGGGGTGGGGCTGGACGGACGTCGAGCGCAGGTGCGCATTGCCAACCCAGGAAGTCGGGCTTTCAACCCTGGCTTCGACGTGACCCCCGCCGAATTGATCACAGGCATTATTACTCCCGTGGGGATCATTCCTCCCGGGGAGCTTTGGAAGAGGAGAATCCAGCTGATGTAGCGTCCCGGGTCCCCTGGAGCATCGTCAAA
>VHDG01000048.1 GCA_016871475.1 Verrucomicrobiota bacterium | reverse complement strand
CGCGTGTCGGGTTCGAACTGAACGACGAGACTGGCCCTGGCCTGTCTTTGCTGATGCGCCTGGTAGAAGGCGGATAGATCCACATCACAGTAGCTGTCCCCGTTCAGCGCAAGCACCCACGGCCCGCTGACCTGCAACGAAGCGAGCCGCAACGCGCCACCCGTGCCCAAAGCCTCGGGCTCAACAGAATACCTCAGTTTGAGGGGTCCATACGTCGACCCGAAACGCTCTTCGACATGGGATGCCAGATGGCCCGTGCTCAGTATCACATCGTGAAAACCCTGGAAGGAAAGCCGGTCGAGCCAGTAGGACAGAAAGGGACGGCCCGCAATATCGGCAAGCACCTTGGGACGGTCGCTGACCACCGATCTCAGTCGAGTCCCCAATCCTCCTGCAAGAATGACCACCGTGGGAGCGTCGGGATGGACCGGGCAGCGGCTCGAAGGGGGGAGGTCAGCGTGAAATCGAGCCATCAGATGTTCTTGAAACGGGTTCGGCCCAGCATCCTGTAACCCTTGATCAATTCCTGAATGCCGTCCTCCAACGATCGCCTGGCTTCAAAACCCGCCTGGCGCAGCCGCTCGTTGGAGACTATGTAGTTGCGTTTGTCCGGATCGGACCCGATCTCCGCGAAGTGCACGTAGAAGTCCGGCACAAACCGCTGGACCTTCATCGCAAGCTCCGCTTTGGAACAGTTCGCAGAATCCAGGCCCACATTAAATGTCCGCCCCACCATGGAGGCGGGGTTCTTCAAACAGTGAACGAAACAGTCCGCCACATCCCGGATATGAATGTAGTTACGCTTGAAGTCCTTCTCGAAGATGGTCAATGCACGGTCGGTGAACGCCGCAAGAACGAAGTGGTTCACCAGAAGATCCAACCGCATCCTGGGTGACATCCCGAACACCGTCGCCAGCCGAAGACAGATCGTGTTCGGAGCCTCCAGCAAAAGCTTCTCCGTCGCAGCCTTGGTCTCCCCGTAAAGTGAGATCGGTTGCAGTGGAGTTTCCTCGGTACAGAAGACCTCCCCCGTCTGGGCGCCGTAACCGCTGTTGGTCGTCGGATATACAATCAGCTGGTTCGGAGATCGAAGCTTCTCCAGCATCGCGATCGCATCCACATTGACCGACCTCGTCATCAGCGGATCCCTGTCGCACGCCCCAACCCCCACCATCGCCGCCAGCGGGATGATCGCATCCACACCCTTTAGCAGAGGTCGAAGCACCTTCGCATCCCTGGCATCGGCTCTGATGAACTCAAAGTCCGGGTGGGCGCAGAGATGGAAAAGGTTCGCCTCTCCATAAAAAAGATTGTCGAGAGCACAGACCGCAAAGCCCTCGTTGAGAAGCGTCTCGCAAAGAACGGAGCCCAGATAACCCGCAGCCCCGGTGATAAGAACCCTTGGTTTCATGTGTGAGTCACAAAGCTAAATCTCGCAAAGGCCGCTGCAAAAGAAGTCCATGGGCTCAGCCCAGCCCTCCACGGGACGCGAGGTCGCGGGGAACCCTGCAGCAGCAACAGCCTGTTCCGCCACATACCGTCCGAGCTCCAGCGAAACCGTCGCCGCAGGCGAGGCCGCGTTGCAGACGTGCAGCGAGTCGCGTCCAACCACGATCTTGAAGTCATCCAGGAGTTCGCCCCGAGGGTTGACCGCCTGGGCTCGCACCCCGGATTCGGACGCAACCAGGTCGTCGGCCTTGATCTCGGGCACGAGTCGCTGCAGCCGCCGGGCGAACGCTCGCTTGTTGATGGCTGTTCCAGCCTCGGACAAGCCATGGCGCCAGTTCTTTTTCGCGTAGTTCCAGAATCCCTCCGAGCTCACCATCTTTCGAGCATAGCTGAAGTTGAAAGCGCCCCGGCCATATCCCTCCCTCGACATCGCGAGAACCGCATTGGGCCCCACATGCACCCCGCCGTGGATGGATCGCGTCAGGTGGACGCCGAGAAACGGGAAGCGCGGATCGGGCACCGGATAGATCAGGTGCTTCACGAGGTGGGCGCGTTCGGCCTTCAAGGAAAAATAGTCACCACGGAAAGGCAGCACCCGGTCCTCGATGGAAGCATCGTCCCACTCCGCCACGGAATCGCTGTGCAGCCCGGCACAGTTGATCAGGAACCTTGTAGAGAAGGTGGAGGCCCCGGCGCCCAGTCTGATTTCATTCTGTGATCGCTCGATGGATTCAAGGCGGGTCTCCAGGTGAAGCTCCACCCCATGGTCTGCGGCCAGGCGGGCGAGCTCATTGGCGACGTCCTGGTAGTCCACGATCCCAGCGTCAGGGACCAGCAATGCCGCAACCCCGCGGGCATGAGGTTCCCGCTGCCTGAGCTGCTCCCCGGTCAACCTTTCAACGGCGACCCCATTGGCTCTCGCCCGCTCCTCCAGGCGATCCAACGACGGAATCTCGTCCTGATCAGTGGCGACAATCACCTTGCCGCAAACATCATGATCGATCCCCTGGTCGCGGCAGAACTGAATCATCCGCTTGTTGCCGGCACGGGCCAGCTTCGCCTTCAAGGATCCGGGACGGTAGTAAATACCTGAGTGGATGACTCCGCTGTTTCTCCGGGTTTGGTGAGATCCCCACGCGCTTTCCTTCTCAAGCAGCTTGATCGAAAGTCCGGGTTGCGCTTCGGCCAGGGCGGTCGCCGCGGAGAGCCCCACTATTCCGCCGCCGACGATGATCACGTCTGTCATACGAGACCTTTTTTCTGAGGATTTGGGTTGGTGGTTTGAAACAGGCATCCGGGCCCTGAGGGCCGGTGCGGATTAAACTTCTACTGCAGCAATCGCAGCACGCTTTGCGGAAGCTGGTTCGCCTGGGCAAGCATGGCGGTGCCCGAGTTCACCAGGATCTGATACCGGGCATACTGGGTTGACTCCTCGGCCACATCCACGTCCTGGATGCGCGATGCTGCCGCGGCCAGGTTCTCCTTGCTGACTGTGAGCTGCTCGGAAGTGAACTGCATGCGAGATTGATAGGCGCCAATCGTGGCCCGATCGGAAGCGAGTTGGGTGATCGCGTTCTTCACAGCGGTCAACGCCGTGCCGGCATTGGCGATGGTTGAGACCCCGGAGCCTGTGGCCGTGGTGTACGTGGCAGCCCCGAGGTTCACCCCGGCCATCGAGAAGGTGTTTCCGTCGGAATCAACGGTGACATTCAACGCGCTCGAGCTGAACAGGCTCACACCATTGAACTCCTTGGTGGCGGTGTTCGTGATGTAGCTGGAGATCTGCTGATACTCCGCGTTGTAAAGGGATCGATCGGCGTCCGACTTCGTGACGTCCTGGGCCAGGATGGCCAGTTCGCTCATGCGGTCAAAAGCGCGGGCGATCTTCTTGAGATAGCCGTCCTGCACCTGGGTGAAGGAGATCGCGTTTCCCACATTGGACTTGGCGGCGTCGAGACGGCGGGTCTGGGCTTCGAATCGAGAAGCTACCGCAAGGCCTGCAGCATCATCGGAGGGTTGGACGATCTTGGATCCAGAGCTGAGCCGGGCCAGCGATCGAGCCAGCATCGTCTGACTCATGCTGAGGTTGGAGGCGGCCGTCTGGGCTTGGACGTTTGTGTTAATGACCATACTGATCCTGAATTAGATTAGACTGTTGAAAACGATACGTGCTGTTCTGAAACGATCACGAGGGTGTGCCCTGGCTTCCAGAGCCGCCCTCTGAAGAACCCGTTCCCGGGTCGAGCGGCCTCTTCGGTCGTGGAATCCTTGGAACCGGAACCCGGCCACTGCTGACTGCCTCACGATTGTTGCGTTGGATCTCGTCATAGACTTCCTGACGATGCACAGGGACATCGATGGGCGCTTCTATGCCGAGCTTCACATTCTCGCCGTCGATCCGGACGATCTTCACGAGGATGCGTCCATCGATGACGATGTTCTCGTTGACTTTCCTGGATAGGATGAGCATGGGATCCGTCCTTAGCTTGCTGTGGGCAGTGGGTGTTGGACCTGATAGACGGCGGCGTTGGAAGGAATGACCTGCTTGGCGGTCCGCGTCTGACGATTGATGACGATGGGCCCTTTGAGGTTGATGGTCGGATTCCCGCCGGGCCTGAGGGTGACAATATTGAACACGGCGGCATCCTGCGGCGTTGAGAGTCCCAGAAACGCGGCATCCTCCGCAGACACGTCGGGCTGGTAATCGGGAAAGAAGATGAACGGGTCCACGATCAGGAACGAGACCCGTGTACCCTGCGAGCACTGAAGCCAGGCGAAGGGCGCTTCCTCCGGGTCGGCGAGAAGGTTGAATTCCTTCGACTGTTCGAACCCGAGCAACCCCATTGGCATTTGGATGGCTGCCTGGCTTTCCTGGGATAGAGGCGAAGCCTCCGTTCTCTCTGCGAATTTCATAATTCCATTGATTCGGGCGAATCCTCCAAGCAACGCCCATGCCAGCCCTCAAAATGGAACTTTCTGCCGAGATCCTGCCTTCAGCCCTGAAATCCCTCCCGCAAGGCGGCAGATTTGGGCGAGCTGCTCCGCCCCCCAAGTCGAGCCGGGTAAATTCCGCCGTGCCCCCCCATCCCTTCATCGAGCTAAAGCCAGGGTGCATCGAATCCCACCTACACCCGGCCCCAGGATATTCCGATCAATAACCTGGGAGCATTTACTTGACAGAGGGGTTTGATGAAAACAATCACGGACGAAGCCTCAGCGCTGAGCTACTTGGTGGAGCAAGTCTACCGCCGTTGCCGGATACAGCTGAGGGATGGCAAGCAATCCATGATCCGCTGGCGTCTCTCCAAACGGATGCGCGCAAACAACCTTGAGGGCCTCACCGCTTATGCGGAATTCCTGCGCACAAAGGCCTCAGATGAGGAGTGGACTCAGGCCATCGATGCTCTCACGACGAACTTCACCAGCTTTCTCAGAGAGGAGGAACACTTCCAGTTTCTCGTCCGCCAAGCACTGCCATCGGTGCTGCAGCGTGGACAAATCCAGTTCAACATCTGGAGCGCGGCCTGCTCGACAGGAGAAGAGCCCTACACGATCGGTTTCTACCTGTCTGAACATTACCCTCTCGACAGAGGATGGTCCTGGAATCTGTGCGCCTCAGATATCTCCACCAAGGTCCTGGCGTCCGCGAGCCGCGCCATCTATGCCGAAGATCGGATCACCACCGTGCCAACGGACTGGCGGAAGAAATACTTTCAAGTGGGAACCGGCGAGTGGGCCGGCCATTACCGGGTCAGGTCCGCGCTATCAGACAGGGTGCAGTTCCGGCAGATCAACCTCATCGAATCCTACCACCACGCCCATAGCTTCGAAGTCGTGTTCTGCAGGAACGTGCTGATCTATTTTGACCGCGAGACCCAGCTCCAGCTTGTGCGACGCATGTGTGGCTTCATCAAGCCGGGCGGGTTTCTGATCACCGGACATTCAGAGAGTCTCACCGGGCTCGACCTGCCCCTCAGGTGCGTCAAACCGAGCGTTTACCAGCTGACCTAGGCCTCGCATGCCAGCCCCATCCACAGCTCCTGTCACGTCCTTCGAGCAGAAGCATGTTGTCAGCGTGGCCGACCTGGCGGTCTCCAGCAACCCGGGTCTCCAGCTGATCACCTATTCATTGGGTTCCTGCATCGGGATCACGATTTTTGATCCCGTCACCAGGGTCGGAGGGCTCCTTCACGCCATGCTGCCTGACTCGAAGATCGATCCCGCCAAAGCTGCGGCGCAGCCGGCGATGTTCATCGACACCGGGATCCCGGCCCTCTTCCGCGCCGCCTACCAGCTCAAGGCCGAGAAACATCGCGTCCAGATCTGCCTCGCCGGAGGAGCACAGGTTATCGACACCGGCGGCTTCTTCAGCATCGGCAAACGAAACTATGAGCTCACCAAACAGATTCTCAGCCACCACGGCCTCGTGGTGAGAGCGGAGCAGGTCGGAGGGGTGGTCGGTCGGACGATGATTCTGAATCTCAGGACCGGCGAGGTCCGGCTTCGAGTTTCAGGCGAAAACCAGGACACGATTTTATGGAAAGGTTAGAAGAATACCTGCGGCAGGCGAAGAGGCTGCCCGCCGGACCACGAATCCTCCCACAGCTCATCGAACTCCTGAAGAAGGAGGATGCCAACAGCGGAAACGTGGTTCATCTGATCACGTTCGATCCGGCGCTCACCGCGCGCGTGCTCCAGGTATGCAACAGTGCGACCTATGCAGGATCCCAACCTGCCGCTGATGTGCACCAGGCCGTTGCACGTCTTGGATTTGGCGAGGTTTACAAGATTGTTGCCCGGGTCATCAGCGAGCAGGCACTCGCCCCCGCGCAAAAAGGCTACGGCATCGGCAAAGGCGAGCTTTGGGAGCACTGCGGTGTCACCGCGGTGGCTGCCCAGGCGATCGCGGAGGACCTCGGACTGGATGCTCAGTCCGCCTTCACCACCGGCTTGCTGCACGACATCGGAAAACTGATCCTCAGCACGGTGCTGGAAAGCACCTATCACCAGCTGATTGAGGAGACCGAGCGCAAACAGTGCTCGCTCCTGGAGGCGGAAAGAACGGTGCTGGGAGCCGACCACGCACAGGTCGGAGGCCGCATCCTTGCGGAATGGAAGTTCCCCGCGGTGCTCATCAATGCGGTCACTCATCATCACGATCCAGCCGCAGCTCCAGCAGAGGATCGCAAACTCGCAGCCTGCGTCTACATGGCCAACATGGTGGCTGCAATCACAGGCCACAGCTACGGCTACCAGGCGCTCGCGCTCCAGGGCCGTGGCGAAGCTCTCGATATCCTCGGCATCACAAGGGACAGGCTCCCGATCTACATGATCAAGACCATCGATGCAGCTCGCAAAGCCTCCCTGATCCGTGCGGCTTGAGGGCCTGCCTTGGCATCCCATGAGCCCCTCCAAACGCATTCGGGTTCTTGTCGTCGATGACTCCGCCATCGCCAGAAGAGTCATCACCGAAAGCCTCGCCCCCTATCCCGAGATCGAAGTCGTCGGTACCGCCGTTGATCCCTACGACGCCCGCAGCCAGATCCTGAATCTCAATCCAGACGTCATCACTCTAGACGTCGAGATGCCCAGGATGGATGGGATCACTTTCCTGAAGTTGATCATGCAGCATCGGCCGATGCCCGTGATCATCATGAGTTCTCTCACCACACAGGGATCGGAGAAGGCGATGGAGGCGCTCGAGTGCGGAGCTGTGGACATCGTGGACAAGCCGGCGGATTCCTGTTCAGCACACAAGGACGGCCCGCGGTTGCTGGCCAGGATCCAGGCGCCGGCTCAAGCCCCCGCGATCACCCGGCCAGCCCCATCCGCCAGCAGCGGGGGAAAGCGACGGTTTCCGGCCAGGAGCCTGATCCTGATAGGGGCGTCGACGGGGGGACCCGAGGCGCTGAAAAAAGTTCTCAGCGGCTTGGAGCCGGATCTCCCGGGGATCGTCATCGTGCAGCACATTCCAGCTCAGTTCTCCAGGGCAATGGCTGTGAGACTGAACTCGGTGAGCCGTCTGGAAGTTCGTGAAGCAGTCCATGGGGACCTTGTGAAACCCGGTACAGCCCTCGTGGCTCCCGGTGGATTTCACACCGTGTTGCATTGGGATGGCTGCGATTACACCGTGGAGCTTAACGAGGGACCACCTGTCCATCACCAGCGCCCGGCTGTGGATGTCCTGTTTAGCAGCGCGGTAAAAGCCGGCGCCGGCCAGAAATCGCTTGGATTGGTTGTGACAGGAATGGGATCGGATGGGGCAGCGGGACTCCTTGAGCTGCGAAAGGCCGGAGCTCTGACCGTGGCCCAGGACGAGGAATCGAGCGTTGTTTATGGCATGCCGAAAGAGGCGGTCCGGCTGGGCGCAGCCGCCCATGTCGCCGGAATTTCGCAGATGGCGGACAAGATCAACGCCGCGTTCGAAGAGATGCTCAGCTCCAACACCTCATGGCACCCGAAGGCGGCCTGAGGCATGCCTCGGCAAATCCACGGAGTCAGCTTCCGCTCTGCATGGGCCCTGATCGTTGATCGACGCGCATCAGCTGGAGCCTCTTGATACCCGACGGCAATCTGCACTCGATCACCTGCCCCTCTTCCACCCCGAGAAGCGCTTTGGCCAGGGGCGATATCCAACTGATCCACCCCCGGTCCACATCCGCCTCACGAACGCCGACGATCCGATAATCCATCTCCCCGAACTCTGGGTCATGCACAACCACCCGTGAGCCGAATCGCACCCGCTTGTCGGTGAGCTCCGCAACAGGGGCCACGGTGACTCGCATCAGGATATCCCGGATCTCTTTCGCCCTCTGATCCGCCTTCACCGTGCTCCGGGGACGTTCAAGCCCGGAGCTCCCTGCGGACAGGTCCGGGCCTTTCTCAGCGGAAATCCGTGCGAGCTCCGCTTGCAGAGACTCGTATCCATCCTGGGTGATGTAGTCGTTCACTTCCGTCGGAAGCAGATCTGGAGCGCGCCGGAACTCTGGCCGCTCCGGCGCATCATCGGACTCCCGTGTGAAGGCCTTGCTCATGGGGTGTCCGAAGCGGATGGAGGCTGCTTTCGATACAACACTTTGAACGGATTCTCAGCCGGGCCGCGCGCTCGCTCGTTCACAAGGAGCGGTTGAACCCCCTCCCACCAATGTTCAAAGCGACCCGACAGCTCGGCGGCGACCTGAGGGTGCTGCTGGAGAACATCCGTTTGCTGGGAGTAGTCCGTGCTCACATCGAACAGCATCCACCTGGGTTCACGCGCGCCTTGTGCCGAAACCAGCTGCCATCGGGATGTGCGGACGGCGCACTGACGGTACTTCGTAGTGTCGGGGGAGGCTCCCTTCTCCCATCGTCCCAGGTGGGTGAATAAAACCCGGTCCGCCCAGGGTGCCTGTGGACTCACCAGCAACGGGCCGAGATCCCTGCCCTCAACCTGCTTTCTCAACCGGGGGTCCAGGGAAACGCCTGCGATGGATGCCAGGGTGGGAAAGACGTCGATGTGGGCCGTCAGCCCCTTCCGGTCTCCAGGCTGAATGGAGCCGGGCCATCGCCAGAAGCTAATCGCGCGCGTGCCGCCCAGAAACGCCGTACCTTTCTTTCCCCGCATCCCGCCGTCCCATACGAAGGAGCCGGCGTCCGCGCCGTTGTCCGTCATGTAGATCACGAGAGTCTCCTGTTCAATTCCCCATTCATTCAGAGACCGCAGGAGGCGCCCCAGGTTGTCGTCGATGTTCGCCACCATCCCCATGAACTTCACCGCGTTCGTGTTCGAATGTTTCCCCGAGTAGCGCGCCTCGTCCTCGGGCCTGACCTGCAATGGCACGTGAGGCGCGTTGCACGCGATCCATGCAAAGACGGGGCCCTCCTGATGCTGCGCCTTCATCCAGCTCATCGCCTGATTGAAAAAGACGTCGGTGCAATAACCCCTGGTTCTGGCGAACCGTCCGTTGTGCAGGATCGCAGGATCGAAGTAGGTGTTTCCGGGCGCATCGCCACAGCTGCCTGGGAATGTCTGACCGATCCCGCCGCCGCCGTGAATGAACACTTCCTGAAAACCTCGACGGTTGGGCTGATACCGGGCTTCGTCTCCAAGATGCCATTTACCAAAGATCCCCGTTCGGTAGCCGGAACGGGCGAGGATCTGGGCAAGCGTGGTCGCACGCAATGTGAGTCGCTCCCGTTCGAGAATCGTATGGGTAACCCCGTTGCGGAACTCGTGACGGCCTGTGATCAAGGCACTACGGGTGGGAGAACAAGTGGGGCTGACGTGAAAGTCGGTGAACCGGGCCGACTCCGAGTGCAGACGGTCGAGCCAGGGGGTCTTGAGCACCGGATTACCGTGGCAGGAAGCATCCCCGTAGCCCTGGTCGTCGGTGATGATGAAAATGATGTTTGGGCGTTTGTTCCACAATGAACCCGGCTCGACTGCCCCAAGCGGATGCCATCCCAGCGTCAGAAGCGAGATGGCCGCCACGATCCAGTTATGAGGAAAGAGCATGGAAAGTCCCTAACACATCCATTGTGAGGGAAGGAACTCAAAATCTTGGTCAGAACTCGATGCCGCTGCATCTCCCATGTTCCCAGCGCAACCCTCCCTCGTCTTGGGGTGGCCTACTGAATCGTTCCGGCTAAGTCCCGCCTCCTTGGAGCGCTCGCGTCTCGCCGGCATTAGGTCATGCACGATTCAGAGGCCGGCGAGACGCCAGCGCTCCCGGTGACAATGCGGCCGCTATCCAATGGATGAGCCGGCGCTGAATCGCCCGCACCCTGGACCGGGCAGCCGGTTCAGGGCCGCACCAGCCGGAAGAAACCGCTCGCGGCATCGGTGCTGATGGGCAGGCTGCGCAGGCTGCCGGAGCGCACAGGAGTTCCTGCCACCGGGGTCCACGAACCGCTGCCCAATGAGGCTCGGACTTCCAATGCTGCCTCGCCGAAACGCACGCGCCATTCCGCCACCGCCCCCGTCGCCGTCGCGCGAATGACCAGGACATACTCAGCCGGCGACCGGCTCGAGCGATCCAACACCCCATCGCGATTCAGATCCCAGCCCAGATGCACCATCCCGGTATCGGCGACGTCGGGGAGATTCATGTTCAGGGCAGCCCCGGCGGGAATCTCGATCCCCTCGAATACCGCGTCGTGTTGCGCTCCCGACGCCGCATCCACCCCGTCGAACTTCAGCTGAAACCGCAACGCGGATGCCGAGCGGTTCACAACGCGCATCCCCTTCTCGGCGGGCACGCTCAGGAAGTCCACGTCCCCGCCGCCAGGAATCTCCATGCCCTCGAGTCGAAAGATCATTCGATTGGTCCCCGGGAGGGTCTGGCAGAGCATGGGCGTCAGCCCCCGGTGGGCCAGCTGAGGCCGGTAGTTCAGCCCGTTCAGCAGGCCACCCTGCGTGAGCAGGGAGGCGCGGTCCAGGCTGCCTGGAACGGCGTTGGAGGCGATGAGCTGGAAGACCGTCATTTCCTGGCCCAGATGAACCGCAAATCGCGGGGCGGTGGTGCGGAGCGAAATCGAAGCCGGGGCGTTGGTGGACGGCAGGAAAGTGGTGAGGATCGAGTTGTCGCGGTTGGTGTTGAACAGCGACCACGGGATCACCGCGGCGGCGCCGGCGTAGGTTTCGTGGAAGTTGCCACCCGCATCCCAGCCCACCTTCCGTCCCTCGGAATCCGAGTA
>VHDG01000047.1 GCA_016871475.1 Verrucomicrobiota bacterium | reverse complement strand
CCAAGCTTGAGAAAAGTCTCAAAGCCGCGTAATGAAACTTTCCACCAACCGAGTTTCAACTAAACGGGGGACGTCCCCGACGAGTGCCCGCAGCCCCTACCACGATCGCCCTGAGTATCGGGGCGAGTCGCCTGCTCTTCGACGGAGTTCGTCCCGACAGCTACTTCCTGGATGAGGATGATTCCGACCTTGGCGAGACGGCCGCGGTGACGGTCACACCCGGCCGCACAGGAGGCCTGACGGTAACAGGTCGGAAGGCTGGCCAGGCGGAGCTCGTGGTTCGAGTGGGACGTTCTCTTAGTCGCTTCCATATCACGGTAAGCGCGAGGATCGTGCCACCTCCGACGTTGGCTGACTTCACCCCGGGATGGCAGGAACCTCAGGTGTTTGACGCAGGTGGTTATGACGAACAACCCCGCTATTGGCAGGAAAAACGCGATCGATGGTGCCACGCTGTTGGCTGCGGACCCGTCGCCTGGGCGATTCTGCTGGCATGGTGGGATCGCCACGGAGTGCCCAGTGCGTTTGCCGTTGGTACCGGTAACAGCCTACGGTCCAGTTTGAGAACCCAGGATGCACCGTTCTATCTGGATTACGACGATGACCCCTCAGGTTATGCCAGAATCATCAAGCTCTATGACATCCTGCACGATTCTTGCGATGTCATTTGCGATCCTTTCTCGGACTCCGGAGCGACGACTCCGGATGACATGATCGAAGCGTGGTTGGAACCAACGAAGCATGGCCGGAGAACGGATCAGAACGGTCTCTTCTGGCCCTGGCCGTCACCGCCGCCCCCGAATCCTGCGATGGGCTATTGGTACAGCTGGTCGTGGGATCTTATGGATCCGGATTGGAACGAACCTTCCAATGTAATTCGAAGAGCGAACAAGAAGGGGCGTCCGGCAATCGTGGGGCTCGGCTGGCTGTGGCATTACGGAGTTTCGTATGCCTACCGCTATCAGGAGTACAAAGCATCGGCAAACGGGCCCGCCATCTACACGCGACGATGGTTTCGAGTGAATGAGGGTTGGGGCAAAGAGAATGGCGAATGGTATAGCGGAGGGGACACTTTCCTGGGCTTTGATATGAAGCTCTGGCAGAGGCACCTGCCGCCGCCTTGAACTTTGAGGCAAGCCCCGGAACCTGGGCTAGGCTCGGTGACCCTTCCTGCGCGAAAACCGGCTGAAGAGCACATAAACCGCAGGGATGACGAAGAGTGTCAGGAAGGTGCTGGTCAGCATCCCTCCGACGACCGCAACGCCCATGGGACGTCGGCTTTCCGCACCCGCGCCAAAACCGATGGCGATGGGAAGGATGCCAGCCACCGTGGAGAAAGCGGTCATGAGAATCGGACGCAATCGAACTCTGCCAGCCTCGATCATGGCGTCCATGGCATCTGCCCCAGCCGCCATTCGCTGGTTCGCATACTCAACCAGCAGAATCGAATTCTTGGTGACGAGGCCGATCAACAGGACAAGTCCTACCTGGCTGAACAAGTTGAAGGTCATCGCGGGGATGGGAGGGATGATCCCGGTTGAACCCATCCAGGCCAGCAACCAGAGCAGCCCAAACGCCCCCACGCCCGCCAACGGAATGGCGAGCATCACCGTGAAGGGATGCACCAAGCTCTCGAACTGCGAAGCGAGCGTCATGTAGATGATCACCGAGGCAAGAATGAGAATCCACCAGACATCCGATGCGGCCTCCTTCAGATCTCTCACCTCGCTCCCCCAGCGATAGAGAGCCCCGGGAGGCAGCTCTTCACGAATCAGAGGCTCAGCCATCGCAACGATGGTTCCAAGTGGAGCGCCCTGCGGGGACGCAGTAATGCTGGCGCTGCGAAGTCTTCCATAATGGTTGATGGAATTGGGGGCAGCCCCTTGTGAAGTCCGGACCACGGAGCTGAGTTGAATCAGCTCACCCTTCGAGCTTCGAACAAACACGCTGTCCATGTCCTGCGGAGTCAACCGGGCCTGACGTTCCAACTGCGCAATCACGTTGTATTCCTTGCCGCCCATCTTCAAACGGCTGACGTCCAGTCCGCCGAACAGGATCTGCAAGGTTCTGGACACATCCTCCACAGTCACTCCCAAAGCCGCGGCACGGTTGCGATCGATTTCCACCCGCAACTCGGGCTTGTTGACCTCGTAGGATACCCGCACCGACGTGAGATTGGACATCGTGCGCAGCTTGTTGGCGACAGCCTCGGCAGCTTTTCCCAGCACTTCGAGTTCTGAATGTTGGACGATTAGTTCGAAGGGCGCGGAGAATCCACCTCCGATGGCCTTGGGAATGCTCGGGATGGCAATGGCACCTTCAACCTCCTGCATGAACCGCCCCTGCAAACCTCCGGGGCCCTCGACCAGATCGACCACATTCTTTCTCTTCGGATCGTCGCTCAGGGTTACGAAGATCAATCCCATGTTGGCTTCCCCAGGACCGTTGAAACCTGGAGCGACCATGGATGCATAGGTTCGCACCTCACTCAACCCGCCCACGATCTTCTCCATTTTTCGCAACTGCCGGTCTGTGAACTCGCTCGTTGAACCATTCGGAGTGAACATCATGCAGAACAAGCGGCCCTTGTCCTCATCCGGAAGGAAGTCCTTTTCCAATCCCCGATAGGCAAGAACCATCAAGGCAAACGATCCCACAGCGAGCAACACCACACCAAAACGCCATCGAAGAGCGACGACAAGAGTGCGGCCGTACGAAGCAGCGATAGCATCCATCATGCGCTCGACAACGCCAGTCAACCGGCCGTTCATGGGTTTGAGGAGTTTGGCTGCCATCGCGGGCGCGAGTGTCAGAGCTACGAATGCAGACAGAATCACCGCCCCGCAGATCGCAACGGCAAACTCCACGAACAAGCGCCCCGTCTGCCCGGTTTGAAAGGCAAGCGGAAGGAATACCGCCACCAGCGCCACCGTGATCGCGATAACCGCGAAGGAGATTTCGTCCATGGCTTTCAACGCCGCCTCCCGCGGAGGCATACCCTGCTCCACGTAACGGTGAATGGCTTCGAGCACCACGATGGCATCATCCACCACCACCCCAATCGCCAGCACGAGGGCCAGCATTGTCAGAATATTGATCGAGTAGCCGAACGCATGCAGCACGGCGAAAGTACCAATGATGGAAATGGGTATGGCGACCGAAGGAATCAAGGTCGCACGGAAGGTTCTCAGGAACACAAAGATGATCAGGATGACCAGGCCGAAAGCGATGGCCAACGTCTCCCAAACCTCGGTGATGGCGCGTTCCACATAAGTGGATTCATCGTATCCGACCGTCAGTTCAACACCGGGAGGGAGCAGAGGAATGATGTCTGCGATCTCCCGTTTGATCCCGCCTGCCACAGAAACGGTATTGGCCTTGGATTGCTTGACCACTCCCAGAAAAACGCAGGGCTTTCCATTGGCACGTGCGATGGTCCGATAATCCTCCGCACCGTCCTCCGCCCGGCCGATATCCTTTAGCCGAACGAGTGCATCTCCTGACGAACGCACCACCAGGTTGTTGAACTCCTCGGCCGATTTCATCTCACCCCGGGTCAGGATGGACATCTCCCGGTCGAGGTTTTCCACCCGACCGCTTGGCAATTCAATGTTCTGCTGGCGCAGCGCACGCTGAACATCAAGCACCGCCGTTTGCTTGGCCGCCATCTTCGAGGCATCCAGCCAAAGCCGCATGGCATAACGCTTTTCCCCTCCGATGATGATGGAGGAAACTCCAGGGACAGTTTGAAAACGTGGCTTGATCTGTCGTTCTGCGAGCAGGGTCAGCTCTGCGGAGGAATAACGATCGCTGCTGAGGCTGCTCCACAGGATGCCGTGCGAGTCCGAGTCCTGTTTGGCCACGATCGGCTCACGAACATCCAGAGGCAGAGCCCCACGCATCCGCGCCACACGATCACGCACATCCTGAGCTGCGGGTTCGATACCCCGGGCCAGATTGAACTCGATGGTGATCGTACTGACCTGCTCGCGGCTCTGGCTGGTAAGGGTCTTGATCCCTTCAACGCTGTTGATGGCTTCCTCCAAACGCTCCGTGACCTCCGTCTCAACCACCTGGGCGTTGGCACCTGGATAGATGGTGGTGACTGTGACCACCGGAGGATCAATGTCCGGAAGCTCACGCACGGGAAGCCGCGACAGGCTGATCACCCCGAACAGGATCAGAGCGAGGTTCATCATCGTCGCGAGGACGGGACGATCGATACTGGCGCGGGACAAGAACATCAGCTTTTCTGGTAAGGAGCGGAAGCTTCAGCAGGGGCGAGCTTGACGGGCACACCGGGACCGAGCTTCTGGACACCTTCCACGATGACCTGATCACCAGGAGCCAGACCTTTGAGAATCTCAGCCTTCCCAGCCAGTCTCAATCCGACCTGCACGGGGCGCATCGCAGCCTTGCCATCGGAACCCACGACAAACACAAACACCGAGTCTCCGTTGTTCATGAGGGCGGGCTCAGGGATGACCAAGGCCGACTGACGCAACTGAAGTCGAAGATCCAAGCTCGCGAACATTCCACCCTTGAGTTTGAGATCGCTGTTTGAGGCGCGAGCTTTGATGAGGGCGGTTCGGGTATTGGGGTCCAATTGGGGTGAGATGAAATAAACCTCGGCATCAAAGGAGAGATCAGGGAAGGCGGCCACACTGAACTGAATTCGTTGTCCGGGCTGAAGTTGTCCAAGGTAACGCTCCGGAGCCTGAAGCTCGACCTTCACCTCCTTGAGATCCACGAGTGATCCAAGGAGAGTGGAACGAGTGATGACCTGTCCGGGACTGACCTGCCGGGCACCCGCGATTCCACTGAAGGGAGCGAGGATGCGGGTATCCTTCAGGTTGCGTTGCATCAAGGCAGTGTTGGCTTCCTGCTCGGCCATCATGGCGGAGGCCTGGTCGAAGTCGCGCTGAGGAATCAGTTTTTCGTCCAACATCTGACGCGCCCGCTCGAAGTTGGATCTCGCCAGCCTCAGGCTCGCCTCGGCCTGGACGAGAGAGGCTCGGAACTTGGTGTCATCCAATGATGCCAGGAGCTCGCCCTTCGCCACGGGCTGCCCCTCGGAGAACGCTATTTGATCAAGAACCCCATCCGTCTCCGCTTTGATTTCCACAGACTCGTTCGGAGCGATGCTGCCAATGAGCCTTACTGATTCGATCACGGGTTCCTCCCTGGCCGGGATCGCAACGACCTGCACGGAGAAGCCAGACGGAGGACCTCCAGAAGCCGGGGAACTCCTGGGTCCGCACCCCAGGAGAACGGTGCAGCCAAGAACTGGAATCATGAACCGCAGGATAGCGAAGCGAAGCGTCATGGTTGATCGACCGCTCGTCGTGGAACTCCGCGAAAGGACAGACCCCGACAAGCAAGCCGGCGGATGACATCACGGAAACTGGAGAGGGTCAACTAGGGGCGCGTCTCAGATTTTCCCGGTGCGAGTCGAAAAATGTGAGACGCGCCCCTCCACGGCCTGTCGAAGCCCGGTTCGAAGTCGGACAGACCGTCCGTTGTTCACCCTTTGGGACGCCTCCCCAAGCCCCAGGAGTGCTCAGGTTGATGATCAACACCCTGGGAGCCTGTTCCCAACGGCGGTTGCAGAACCTCCAGCGGGAATCGTTGTCGATACTCGTTGGATCTTCGAGGACTCCTGCGAAGTGTGATCCTGAACAACAGCTCGCTCACGTTCACCCCCCTTATTCCCTCCCGACACCCACAAGACCTTCATCCTCGTGAACCAAACCAGTCCGGGGCCGGCCACCGGGTTCTTCCCCAATACCACCGAAGGTATCCGCTGATTTGGATACTGCGCTGTTTCCGACGCGGATCTATCGCATCCCCGGGCCCTGAGGGCTGGGTTCGAAGGTTTTTTTGACTCGCAGCAGGACAGTTCGAAGCGGGGCTTGATTCGGTATGGGGCGACACTTTCTATAGGCAAGACAGTGAGAGCGGGGCTTGGTTTTGGATCCAAGCCTGATTTGCAACGAGTTATGCAAAGAAGATGCCATGGCATGCCAGCCGCTTTAGCCGTGGCATGCTTAGCCACAAATCCATCTATACAACCGTATTTGCACTCAGCTTGGCGCTTGTTTCCGCGAATGCGCGCAATATCACCATCAACGACATGCAGTTGCCCAACTCCAGCACCTTCGGTGCACCTGGTATTGGGCAGGGCGGCGAAGACCAGGAGACTGAGCCCCGCACAATTGGAAACCAGGCCTGGGACCTCGAAGCGTTCACACTCAACGGGAACCAGCTCAGGATCTACTCCGGTTACAACCTGCTCGCCGGTGAGCATCCGTATGGCCTCGGTGACTTGTTCATCGACGTGAGCGGCGATGCCAACTGGCAGCCTGGGACCGACAACGGGTTGTTCGGCAACACAGGCAACGACGTCTTCAAGTTCGACTACGTGTTGCACTTCACCCAACGATCCGGCATCAGCATCGGCACCGGCTTGTATGACATCTACAAGCTCAGCGGCACAGCGAGCGAGCAGTTCAAGCAGACGGAGTACAAGTCGGGATCCAACCCCTACCACTTCCTGCCTGGACATCAGAGCACCGCACAGCTGATTGGCAGCGGGCAGATGCTGGTGAACTACGACGCCAACGACACCATCGTCCTGGAAGACGGCACGAAGGTGACCGGTGGCGGCCACTACATCGGTGGGATCGACCTGAGCTTCCTGGCTCCGGGCGAGATCAATTCGAGCACGTTGTTCAAGATCACCCACGCGTGCGGTAACGACAGCTTGGTGGGACGCGTCCCTGATGCCGGTTCAGCAATGACCCTGCTGAGCGGTGCGATGGCTGGCATGTCGTTCTTCACCCGGATGGCCCGGCGCAAGTCCTAAGCAAAGCGGATCTAATCAGAGATCTTAACCCAAGCCCGCGGTCTGGTGACCGAGGGCTTTTTTGCTGAAACGAGAAACGCCGCGGATCATTGACTGATCCGCGGCGTTTCTGGTGGAGCCGACAGGGATCGAACCTGCGACCTTCTGAATGCCATTCAGACGCTCTACCAACTGAGCTACGACCCCATCCGGAGTTCGGAAGCGCAGAAAGTAGGCAGGCGGAGGCGGGTTGTCAAAACCTTCTCAGGGAGAATTTTGCCCGCGATCGCAGGTTAAACCATCCGGGACACGAACCCGAGAGTCCCTCCCGCACAATCCCTCAATACACGTCCTTGAGGTAGCGCTTGTCCTGCCTTGCCATGGTCTCCTCCACGTACACCGTTGCGTTCTCCGGCGTCATGCCGCCTTGTTCGCTCACGATGCGCACGAGCGTCGCGTGAACATCCTTTGCCATCCGGCGGGCATCGCCACACACATAGAAATACGCACCGCCCTGGATCCATCGCCAGAGCTCCGCAGCCTGCTCCAGCATCCGATGCTGCACATAGACTTTCGCGGCCTGATCCCGTGAAAAAGCGACATCGAGCCGGCTCAAGACGCTGCGCTTTAAAAACCCCTCGATGTCCGCCTGGTAAAGAAAATCTGTGGCCCGATGCTGCTCTCCGAAGAACAGCCAGTTCCGTCCGCTTCCTCCGTCGATTTCCCGTTGTTCGAGAAACGCGCGAAATGGAGCGATCCCTGTTCCTGGACCCACCATGATGATATCGCGCGACCGATCGGACGGGAGACGGAACTTGGCAGATCCCTGGACGAAAACCGGGATGTTGGGTTCACCTACCGTGGTGTGATCAGCGAGGAAGCCCGAGGCCAACCCGGTCTTGTTCCGACCGAAGGTCTGGTAGCGCACCACGGCCACACAGAGGTGGACCTCTCCGATGTGAGCGCTGGGGCTGGAGGCGATCGAATAGAGCCTGGGCTGAATCGGGCTGAGCATCTTGAGAAACGCCTGGGGCGATTCAAACCGGGCGGCCGGGAACTCCTTGAGCAGATCCAGATAGTCTCTCGGGTGCAGAAACTCCGCAGCAGCCGGCTCGTCGGCGATCAAAGCTTCCAGTCGGGATCGCTCGGAGCTTCCTGCGGGCAATCGTTCCGCGAGTCCGTAGAGGATCTTCTTGCTGGCCCGGTGAATGGAAACGTGATGTGAGAGCGCCTCCTCCAGTCTGACGTCCTGACCTGTGGCGGTCTGAACCCTGTCGGAGGCCTGAAAACCCAGGGCATCAATGGTTGCCTGAACCAGGCTTGGAGGGCATCGAGGAAACACTCCGAGCGAATCACCAGGAAGGTAGGAGAGTCCGCTGCCGGAGAGTGAGATCTCAAAATGCCGGGTATCTTTGCCCGAGCCGGGGCCGGTGAGGGAGCGGGTGCGGAGCAGCGTGGCACGGAACGGGTTTTTGCGTCCGAAGCCTTCAGGATTGGGCATCACGGGGTTCATTGGAGAGATTTGCGGAGGAGTAAAGTCTTCACATGCGCCTGCCAGCAAGGTTAAACGGCGGGCGAACTTTCCCAAAAAAACTATTGCCTTCACGAGTTCTTTAACATTTATTCGTCTGCGTTGAGGGCTTCGCTGAGGCGTCTTCGTGAGCTTCGGCCTTCGTCTGATTCACACTTTTCACTTACTTAGGGACATTTTTCCCTGAAGAGCTCCTCAACACACACAAACAGTTATGTCGAACGCCTCTGGCGCACCATTGGAACAAGGCTCCGGTTATCTGGAAGTCTCAGAGAAAGGCTTTGGGTTTCTCCGATCTGCGGACAATCACTTCATGCCCAAGCCCACGGACATTTTTGTCACGCCTGACACCATCAAACGCAGCTTCCTTCGTGAAGGCTGCTATGTGCGCGGCCAGCTCCAGCCACCCCATCGCGGCAACAGCCCTCAACTGCGATCCGTGGAACAGGTCAACGGGATGCTTTTCAACGACTACACCAAGTCCGTGAGATTCGAGAACCTCACCTCGATCGATCCGACGGTGAAGTTCAACCTCGAGACATCTCCCGACATCCTGGAGACGCGAATTATCGACCTCGTGACACCGATCGGCAAAGGCACCCGCGGTCTCATCGTGGCGCCTCCGAGAACCGGCAAGACCACCATTCTCAAGCAGATCGCGAACGCTGTGACCACCAACCATCCCGAGGTGCATTGCATCGTGCTGCTGATCGATGAGCGTCCTGAGGAAGTCACCGACTTTCAACGGTCGGTGAAGGCGGAGGTCGTGGCTTCCTCGAACGACCAGGAGCTCGAGACCCATGTTCGATTGTCGAGGTTCATGATCGAGCGATGCCGCAGGATTGTGGAAACCGGCAAGGACGTGTTCGTCCTGCTCGACTCCATCACCCGCGTCGCACGCGCCTATAACAGCGTCCATGGCGGGAGCGGACGCACCATGACGGGCGGCGTCGATGCCCGGGCGCTCGAGATTCCCCGGAAGATGTTTGCTGCCGCCCGCAACATTGAGGGTGGCGGATCGCTGACGATTGTGGCGACAGCCCTGGTGGAGACGGGATCGCGCATGGACGAGCTGATTTTCCAGGAGTTCAAAGGCACAGGAAACATGGAGCTCATCCTGGATCGGAAGCTGTCAGACCGGAGATTGTTTCCGGCGATCGACATTCCCAAGAGCGGCACGCGCAAGGAGGAGAAGCTTTTCTCGCCCAAGAACATTGAAGCCGTTCGGAAGCTTCGCCGCATGATGGTGGACCTGAATCCGGTGGAAGCCATGGAGACGCTCCTGGCAGCGCTCAAGAAGCACAAGACCAACGACGAGCTTCTCGCGAAGTTGAGCGGCAGCTGACGGGGGCTTCACGAGGCGCAAGATGCTGCGCAAAACCCAGACGGGTCACAAGCGGTCCCGCTCGCTCCGCAAGGCCGCGTCCAGGCCGCCGCTGGAGCGGATGCTGCAAATTCATCAGCGTATCCAGGCCGGCAAGCGACCGACAGCGTCGGTTCTGGCTCGCGAGCTGGAGGTCAGCGCCAAATCCATCCAGCGGGACATCGATTTCATGCGGGACCGGCTCAACCTCCCGCTGTCCTACGACGAGGCCAACCATGGCTGGATCTATACGGAGGATGTAGCGGCTTTTCCATCCGTTCAGATCACGGAGGGGGAGCTGGTGGCGTTGCTGGTTGCAGAGAAGGCCCTCCAGCAATACCGAGGAACTCATTTTGAAAAACCCCTGCTGAGCGCCTTTCAGAAAATCGCGTCGAGCCTCCCCGATGCGGTATCCATCAACCTCTCAGACTGGCAGGAGACTATCTCCTTCCGGACCAGCGCCGAACCCCTGCTGAAGTTGGAGATATTCGACACCCTGGCCCGGGCAGCAGTCCGTCAGGAACAGCTGATCATCAACTACAGAAAGCCTGGATCACAAACCCCCGATGAGAGGACGGTGGACCCTCTCCACCTCGCAAACATCAATGGTGAATGGTATCTGTTCGCTTACGATCATGGTCGGAAAGACATGCGGACCTTCGTGCCTTCCCGCATGACCTCTGCGAACCGAACGGGAAAAACCTTCACCCGCCCCCCGAAGTTCTCACTGGAGAGCCGTCTTCGTAACAGCTTCAGCGTGCACTCAGGAACGGGGGAACATCTGGTCGTCATCCGCTTCAACGCGTCGGTTGCCGACTACATCCGGGAAAAGAAATGGCATGCCTCCCAAAAAATGTGTAATCGACCCGGCGGCGTCCTGGAGCTCCGGATGACATTGTCCAGTTTGGAGGAGGTGCATCGCTGGATTCTCAGCTGGGGGGGTGAAGCGGAGGCCATCGAACCGGCCGAACTCCAGCAACGGTTGCGCACAAGCGCACGAAAACTATTAGGCCGATCTGGTGCCTGAGGGTTGCAGATCGCGGTCCTAAGCCGGAACGATTAAGTGGGACAGTCGACAGTTGCGCAGCAGACTCTTGTGAAGTGCGAGGCGTGAGGAGTGCGCGTATTGAACTGAAATACGTAAGCGACGAACAACGAAGCACTTCGCAAGAGGATCAAGCAAATGGCCGCTGGCCTACTGAATCGTTCCGGCTAAGCGGCCGCCCGGGTGGATTCCGCTTTCAGCTCAGGGAAGCGAACACGAACGACGCAGCCTTCGCCCAGGCGCCCCTCGATCTGCCAGTCCCCTCCTGCGAGCTCCGTCAACCGTTTGGCTATGATCAAGCCAAGACCAGCGCCCTGCTGTTCGTACCGATCCCGGTCGAACTGGATATGAGGTCCGATCCGGCTTATCTGA
>VHDG01000046.1 GCA_016871475.1 Verrucomicrobiota bacterium | reverse complement strand
GCACATGTCGGACCCCATGTCGTCATCGGCCCCGAGAGCACGGTCGAAGCCGGAGCCGTGTTGGAGGCTGGATGCTCCGTTGGAAGCCGCTGCCACATTGGAGAAGGCACTCATCTGTTTCCCCGTGTGACGCTCTATGACGGAGTGAAGGTGGGGGCCCGGGTGGTGGTGCATAGCGGTGTGGTGATCGGCTCCGACGGTTTTGGCTATGTCGTGGACCAGGGAATTCATTTGAAGATCCCTCAGGTGGGGACGGTGGTGATTCAGGACGACGTCGAGATCGGTGCGAATGTCACCATCGACCGGGGGGCATTGGGCGCAACGGTGATAGGCAAGGGAACCAAGATCGACAACCTTGTGCAGGTGGGGCACAACGTTGCTGTGGGCGAACACTGCATCCTGGTTGCTCAGGTGGGCATTGCGGGGAGTACGCGCCTGGGCAATTACGTGACCCTCGGCGGACAGGTTGGGGTCGCGGGGCACCTCAAACTCGGGAACGGTGTGGTGGTGGCAGCCCAATCGGGAGTCATGCATCACATCCCTGATGGCGAGAAGTGGCTGGGCTCTCCCGCTCGCCCTGATCGACAGACCAAACGCCAGTTGATCGCCCTGCACCATTTGCCCGAACTGTTGCGTCGAGTCAGTGATCTTGAGCGTCGGTTCAGCGATACCCCCCGTTAACTCGCGATGCGTGACCAGACGGCCAGCAATCATTTTGCAGAACCGGTTCTTCAGCATGCACGCAAGGACTTCTGCACACTGAGCGCGGACCTGACGGTGGACGGGGCGTTGGTGACGATCCGTCGCCAGGGACTCGGCGAGCGCATCGTGTACTTTTACGTGGTGGATGCAGAAGGGAAACTTCAGGGGGTTCTGCCCACGCGACGTCTTCTCATGGGCCAACCCGAGGCGAAGATTTCAGACATGATGATTCGTCGCGTGATATCGATTCCGAGCACGGCCACCCTGCTGGACGCCTGCGAATGCTTTATCCTGCACAAGTTTCTCGCGTTTCCCGTGGTGGATGAGAACCGAGTGGTGGTGGGGGTGGTGGATGTTTCGATGTTCACCGGGGAGATGCAGAGTCTTGAGGAAAGGGAGCGGTGGGACACGGCGTTTGAAGCCATCGGTTTTAGAATCAATCAGGTGAGAGGCGCTTCTCCTTGGCAGGGCTTTCGATTCCGTTTTCCCTGGTTGGTGGCGACCTTGCTGAGCGGGACTTTGTGTGCCTTTTTAACCAGCGCTTATGAGCTCACCCTGGCGAACAGTCTGGTGCTCGCATTTTTTCTCACCCTGGTGCTGGGGTTGGGGGAGAGCGTGAGTGTTCAAGCCATGACGTTGGCGATCCAGACACTTCGGAATACACATCCTACATGGAGATGGTGGGGAAGCGCCCTTGCACGCGAGACCGGAACGTCGTTGTTGTTGGGATTGGCCTGTGGGCTGGCTGTGGCGGGAATCGCATCAGTCTGGCGTGGGCTTGGGGTGGAGTCGCTGGTGCTGGGGTTGAGCGTGTTGCTGGCTTTGGTCACAGCTTGTGTCGTTGGATTGAGCATTCCCACCCTGCTGCACGCTTTTCGATGGGATCCCAAGATCGCAGCCGGCCCCCTCACACTCGCCGTCACCGACATCTTTACCCTGCTGATCTACTTCAACCTGGGCCGCGCGTGGCTGTGAACCGGGTGGCGAGTGGCCCATTGCGATTATCACGAGGATCTCGATGGGCGGGCCCATTGGGATAACGTGAGGTGCAACTCTGCCTGCGACTGCTTGAGCTTCCACTTGACTTTCGTCGAAAGTCGGAGCTAACAAGCAGTCAACGCCGAAGCACAAAAAAGGAAGCTGTATGGGTTTAACTCTGACTCCAATTCCCCAGGCCTTCTCTCGGCTTAAACTCTGGTTCGCTCTGGCGGCTATCCTGAATGTCCCCCCCCGCGCATATACGGCGGCTACGCATGATGTGAACTATGATGTGCGGCTGACGGGTCTTATCGAACGCAGCCGGGTGACCGAGTTACAATCCGCTGCCGTGGATCGCCTTGCTCGGTCTAAGCGCGGTCTTAAGGTCCACTGGCATCCAATCACTCAAAGCCCCAGGTTTCTTTATTCGACGGAAGAGCTTCTTTCCCCTGCGAGAATCGACAACGGGAGGGTTGCCTGGCACAAGGCCCAAGGAAAGCCTGTTCGCATCACCGGCGCTGATGCCGAAGCAGTGGTCAGGAACTACATCAATACCAACAAGGACCTGTTCGGTCATGACGCGCGCATCCTGCTTCCCGGCGAGGCTCGTCCGGAACGTAGCCATGAGGATCCGCAGACAGGCGTGTGGATGTTGATGTGGGTGCAGGAGATGGCGGGGATCCGTATTGATGGAGCGTTGATGAAGGCGACGGTCACACCCCAGGGAGAGTTGGTGGCGATATCTTCGTCCTTCCTTCCCGATCCCGCAGCCTCTGCGGATCGGCGCGTACCGCAGTGGAGACAGGCGCTTGGCCGTCCAGGTGTGAGTGAGAGCCAGGCATTGCGAATGGCGATGTGGGCAGTGGGTGAGGAACCGGAGGATGGGGTTGAGGTGGAGGCCGACAACGGACGAAGGCAGTTTGCGGCTGAAGGATTGGACGGACCGGCCAGCTTGGAGCGGGTCTGGCTTCCGCTGAATCGCGATCAGCTCACTTTGGCATGGAACATTTCGTTACAAGGGAAAGGAATCGGGAGGATGTTGGGAGTGCGAGTGGATGCGCAGAGTGGGGAAGTGCTGATGAGAGAGGACCTGACCCGGGATGCGGTGACGGCGAGTTATCGCGTGTTTGATCCGATCAGTCCGAGGCCGCAGGCTACGGCATACAACTACACGCCCACCTCCCCCGAGCCGGCGGTGAGTGCTCAGACCGACAAGGTCGTAAGCACCACCCTGGCTTCGCCGGATGGGTGGATTGGAAATTGAAACAATCTAGACACTCTTGTGGGCAACAACATCGATGTTCGGATCGCTCTGACGAACAACAACCCTTCAGCGACGATCTATGATGCCTCGCCCGCACTCACCTTCCCCCGTCCCGTAGGCGCCTCGAGCGGCTCGACGCTTCAATTCCACTTCGATGCGTGTCTCCCTGGTGCCAGCGGCTGCTCGCCTGCCCAGCCTCCCCAGCCACCGCAGCCGCAGAGCATCGCAGGCGGAACCACCGCAAACCAAAAAGCAGCCATGGTCCACGCGTTCTACTGGCTGAACTGGTTTCACGATGAACTCTACCGGCTAGGGTTTGATGCCACAGCTGGGGCCTATCAGCAGATCAATCCCAACTGCGGTTCGGGTGCGCCCTGTCCCGGAGGAGGAGATGGTGTCCTGGTGAATCTCCAGCACTTCAGCAGCATTGGCAATGGATCTGCCTTCGGTACCCCACTGGATGGCGGGAGGGGATCCTTAAACATAGGTGTCAGTGATGCGGTCGGCTCGAATGCGCTCGATAACCGTGACCTGGCTCTCGATAATCAACTCCTCTTTCATGAGTACGCGCATCTCATGATCGACCGACTCGTCGGCTCAGGAGGCATATCGAATCAGGGAGATACGGGGACTCAATATGACGCCTTCAACGAAGGAACCGCGGATTTTTTTGGTTTCGCTTTCATAGGACGATCTGGCGATGCCTTGGATGGAACCTACGCACACTCGGCCTACTCCTACTACAAGGCACCCCCGATCAGTGTTGGCGTAGGCTCAAACCCGGCTAATTACTACTATGGTTCGCGTCCGTACCCCTACTCGACTGACAGATCGAAAAACCCTGTCACATTCGGTGATATGCCAAGCCCGAGGGATTATCCGGCTCCAAGCAATCCAGCGCATACAGGTGCCATGGGAAACATCTACTGGGCACAACACGCTCGTGGTCAAATCTGGTGTCAGGCCCTGCTCAACGTTCGGAAAGCACTGTTGAACAAGCACACCAGCACACTGGGCTTCCAGGCCGCAAACGATCGGATGGTGAAGCTGGTGATTGATGCGATGAAGCTCATGCCTGCGGGTGTCAGTTATCTCGAGGCTCGTGACTGCATCCTTCTTGCAGATCTTATTCACAACGGTGGCGCAGACCAGAACGAGATCTGGGGCGGTTTCTCATCCCGGGGGATGGGCTACAGTGCCATTGGACCTTCTGCCGAAGTGGTCGATTACGGGTTTGTGGAAGCCTTTGACATGCCGCCTTCCTCAGGAAGGCTCTGGGATTCTGAAATGCCTTATGTGAAGTCATTCACATCTCCTGCCGTGGGACCGGATGGTACCATTTACATTGGTACACGAGCCTCCACTTCTCCTCCTCTGGAGGGTACTGTTCGCGCCTTCAATCGGGATGGAACACCGAAATGGACCCACACAAGAGGCTACTATTTTGGGTATTTAAAGAGCTTCGACTCTTCGCCGGCAGTGGGATCGGATGGAACCATCTACATCGGGTGTGATGATGGGTATCTCTATGCCATCTGGCCCGGTGGGACGCTGCGATGGTCAACACAGCTGGTTCCGAATGGGGCTGCCATCAAGTCTTCTCCGGCAATTGGCTCCGACGGGACGATTTACATTGGAGCGGACGCAACTGCTGGAGGATCCGGCTTTCATGCCGTCAACGGTGCGACAGGAGCGATCCTTTGGAGTAAGCTGCCGGGAGAACGTGTCAGCTGTAGTGCAATCATTGATGCGGTTGGAAACATCTACGTGGGTTCGTCTGCGTTAAAGGTCTACTCTTGGACCTCTACAGGAGCTGCCCGTGCGGGCACATCGTGGCCGGTTACCACCATCGGCGAGGTGGATACCTCGCTCGCCATTGGGAATGATGGTCGAGTAGTGGCCGGAACCACGCTGGGAAGAGTTTACGCGTGGAGCCAGAACGGGGCGTCGCTGCCGAACTGGGGCTATCAACTCACACCCGCCAGAATCAGCGCTCCCGTGATCGACGGGTTGAACAATGTTTACGTCGGGAGCGCGAATGGGCTGGCCTTCAGTCTTCATCCCGCGCCTCCCCCCACAACGCCCCCAACGATTCCTCTGCATTTTAATTGGTGGAAAAACCTCGGGGGAGGCATCCAGGGAGCTCCCTTGCTTCTGAATGGCGAGAAGGCGTTATTTGTATCAACCAGTGGGAAATTGTCGGTTCTCAATGCGCTTTCGGGAGACTTGGTGTGGGAGAATTTGACGAGCGGGGCGATTCATGTCTCACCCAACATCAGTCACGACGCACGAGTGTATATCACGACGGAGGCTGGAAAGGTTCATGCGATTCCTGTCGGAGCACGCGTTTTGATGAACCCTGACTCAACGAAATGTCCCTGGCCGATGTTCGGAAGACAGCGTTCTCGAACCGGAAATGAAAGGCAATGGACCCAGGAGGCGTGGGTTGCTCATCCCATCCCAACCGGAACGTGGTTTGATTTCTGTGTTTGTAGCGGTGGTTATGCGGGAACAATGAGTGCGTGCCATACTCTCGGCGGCAAGGGCCTCTCATCAGCCCTGACAGCGCGGGTCGAACACTCCTCTGACCTTTCACACTGGCTTGCAACTCGCGTGAAGGAATACACGCCCGATCCATTAAACGACTGCTATGACAAGCCTGCTGGGTGGGTGATACTCTGCGATCGAGCGGTCCTGATTGATCCTCCACATAATACGTATTCAGGCCGTTACACACGACTTCGCTCTGATGATGCAGCAGGGCTGCCTCCCAGCATTCGAAGCGATGAGGCGATCGGTTATTTTCGAGTCAAGATCACAGACAAGGGTGCATTGATTGGGAACTCTCTCTTGCACAGTGACTTTCTAAATGCGCAATGCGTGGCGATGAAGCTGGTCTGGGAGACCGACCCAGCCAATCCACAAGGTTCTTTGATCGAAGTAGCGCGGCTAGTGCCAATCCCCGAAGGGACCACGCTTCACACTCTGCCAGCGGCACCTTGGAGCAGCTCCTCCTCCTGGTGGGGATCTCCAGCCGCAACAGTTGTTCAATCGCAGTGGAACCAATCCAATCTCAAGCTGCTGCCGGGATCTGGAATACGTGTTACGGCTCCGGCAGGAGAAACGTTCTATCTGCTTTTCGGCGGCATCATTCCTCAGGGCGAAAGCGTGAATTCAATCACCACTGGGTTGGGGTTATATTCCAGCAAGGTACCGAAAGCTGGAACCGTGAAAGCGATTCTAGGTTTCAATCCACCTAACGGAACCAAGCTCCGGAAGTGGAACCCGGATTCCAACAGTTGGGAGGAGTTTAACCACACGGCTGGGAACTGGATGCCGAGCGATCCGGTGATTGGATTCGGCGAAGGGTTTCTGGTGGAGGCTCCGTCGGCCTACACCTGGAGGAAAGCATTCACAATCTGGTGAGGAGATCCAGCATATGAATCACACCAAATACTTAGCCAGGGTTTGGGCTCATCGGCTGACGTTGCTGCTGCTGGCGGTGCTGGCAGGAACAGCAAGCCAGGTCCAGTCCCAGATTGCCCTGGTTTCAGATCCAAAACACTGGGACCTGGACATCGTGAAGCAGGGATTTGAGCCGGAGAAATATCCGCATCTGCTCAGCGCCCACTATCTGGAGAACGGCGATCTCACGGTGATGGGGCTTTTCTCGGGTGTGGACGGGGCGAAGACGTGGGGGTTCGCGCGATGGGATGGAGCGAAATGGAATGACCAGGATGAATCCCCGATCCAAGTGGTTACCCATAGTGTCAGGCTGCCTGATAGGTTTTACGTGAACGGCTGGTTTACCAACGCGCACGGCATCGAACAACCCGCGCTGCTTGAGAAGCGTGAGGGGCGATGGCGGCCGTTGTTGGTTCATCCGGCCTTTGTGGGGCAGATCGCAGCCCTGGCTACCGACGGACGTGGACTCTACATGGGCGGAAGCTTCACTCGCATCGGAGACCAATCCATCACGAACCTGGCCTACTGGGATGGGACCAACTGGAGTTCCGTGGGGGGGGGATCCAGCGATATCGCTATCCAGTTCACGACGGTTTTGGTGAGGCTGGCTATGTCACAGCTCTGGCTGCGGATGGAACCAACCTGTACGTGGGGGGAAACTTCCTGACCGCTGGCTCTTCTCGAGTCGGAAACATCGCAAGGTGGAATGGTCAGCGATGGGACTCCATGGCGGGAGGGATTAGAATGGCCCTGGACTCTATCTCTCCTTTGTCTGCGCAGGCAGAGGTGATGTGCATTCTGCCATTGAACGGGGATGTCTATGTCGGAGGAGGGTTCAACTTCGCTGGTGGCAATCCTGTTTCTGGCCTTGCTCTGTGGAACGGAGGTCAATGGTCCGACGTGGGCGGAAGCGGGCTCAAACCCAACGATGCTGTTGAGTTCATGGTTCAGGTAGGATCATCGATCTACATCAGCGGTGGCTTTTCCAGGATTGCGGGAAAGCCCGTTCGCAACTTCGCCCGCTGGGATGGAACGGAATGGATACCGATGCTTACAGAGGGACGCGGGGTCGGTGTACGGATGATCGCAGCGAACGATACGGAGATCGCCCTCTCGGTGCCTTCCTTCACCGACTTCGGATTCGGACAACACAAAGGCCTCGCCCTCTACCACGTTCCCCCACGGCTTCATGTTGAGGAGCAGGGGGAGTTCCTGCGTGTCTCCTGGCCGGGGCCGGCATGGCGTTACTGGTTGGAGCAATCCGCCACCTGCGAGCCCGGCAGCTGGAGCCTGTCCGCCAAACCTCAGGACGGCCCTGACAAGACTCGCTTTGTTGATCTGCCCAAGGATGGGTCGGCCAGGTTCTTCCGATTACGCCGAATCCCGGTGCTCAAACGAGAGTGAGAAAATGACTCAATTGTCTTGGGGACGTTTGTTCGGCGCCAGCTGGCAATGTCAGGCCAAGGGAGCCCCGGCACCCCCAAAACCACGCGTAAGGGTTAAGGCAAAGTTTTGAAACCGCGGATCTCGCGGATAACACGGATATTTGGGGAATTCCCGACCGCCAGCACATTGGATACAGGCCGTCTAAGATCCCGGCCAACGACAACCTCGATCGAAGGTTCGTCTTTATCCGCGTTCATCCGCGACATCCGCGGTTTTACCTCTCCTATCCGTGGATCAGGGGCACCGTTGCTAAAGGGATGGACAACGAACCTGGGCACAGGCTTGTCGTAAGGCGCTTGGTTGTCGGACGCGTGGCCGATTACGATTACGATTACGATTACGATTACGAGGGGAGGGCGTGGCTGGGTTAACCGGGCCATTGACTCAGAGAACCCCGTCGTGGCATTCACGGCTTATGCCCACGCGCGCGACTCTTGTTGCTATTGCCTGCTTGCTTGGTTGTTTTTCAGACACATCGCTTGCAGGCATCCTCTGGTCTATCGGTACGCCCGATGAATCCTCTGCTGAGTTCAAACAGTGGTTTCATCCCACGACGCATGCGCGACAGATTGACTTTACCGATCCTGCGCAGGATTCCGTGTTTCGTCCCGGGGTGTCGTCTCCTTCCACGGACTGGTTGGCCTATCAGCCGGGTGATGCAAACGGTCAGGCTGGGTTTCGTCCGCATCTTCGTTCGATCGAGTTCACTCTCGATTCCCTCGTTGCTGGAGAATACTTCCTCGATCTGCATCTGCTCGCCTATGCAGCTAGGCTTCCCTGGCTGGAGATCGCTGTAAAACGGAGAGCGCGGCGCCTTCTTCCAGAGACCCAGGCTGTCTTACGGTGGAGGTGATCCGGCGGTGTTTTTCCAGCCACACTATTCCACCAGTTTGATTCGAGCATGGATCCCAAGCCGTCTGCTCAAGCCTGGGGTAAACCGGATTGTCATCGTGGCGAGGGATTCGTCGCGGGAACGTGATGACAGTCGGCCCTATGGGTTTCCGTGGCCCGGCAGCTCAGGGGTTGTTTATGACGCTGTTCAATTCCGTCATGAGCCGAACATGGAGTTGACGCAGCCTGAGGTGAATGTTCTTCCCTTCTATCGCAACAGTGCAGGGGGCCTGATGCAGGAGTTCGACGTCCGGATCCCAATCCGTCCTGGGGACTCCTCGCTTCAGGTCAGTCTGGAAGTGGGCGGTCAAATCTGGAGAGAGAAAAGAACGTTGGAACACACCTTTGGTGAGGCTTTGTTCCTTGGGCGGGTTGCGGAGTTCAAGCAAGGAAGCCCTGCGACGTTGACGGTTGAACGCGAGGGCAGGGGATCTGAGACTTGGCGATTCGCTTTGAATCCTGCTCGGAAATGGAAGCTGTTGGTGATGCCTAATGCGCATCTGGACGTCGGCTACACAGACTATGCGGCCAAGGTGTCCGAGGTGCAGGCCAGGTCCATCGACCGATTGATCGAGATCACCCGGCAAAGGCCTGAGTTTCGTTTCACTCTCGACGGTTTCTGGATCGTGGAGGAATTCCTGCATGGACGTCGGCCCGAGTCGGTGGAGGCGTTTATCAAACTTGCCCGGTCGGGAAACATCGCGATACCCGCCTGTTACGGCAGCACTTTCACCGGGTTTGCCTCTCTGGAGAATCTTGTGCGATCGATTTATCCGTCGGCTCGTTTCGCCCGGGAGCACGGACTGCCGCTGACCTTCTCATTGAACACGGATGTCCCTTCCTATTCATGGTCGTATGCTTCTGTACTCGCGTCGGCGGGAGTCTCAAATTTTCTGGCCGCGAGCGATGCTTATCGCGGACCTCTGCTGCTTTACAACCAGTTGAACGAGCGATCGCCGACCTGGTGGGAGGGGCCGGATGGAGGGCGGGTCCTGACGTGGTGGTCCCGGCATTACCATCAGGCGGGCAGTCTCTTCTCCTTTCCCCTGAATCTCACAGCCGGACGCGAATCCCTTCCCCGCTTTCTGCAGGCCTATGATCATCCTCATCGAACAACTGACGTGGCTCTGATCTACGGCACCCAGGTGGAGAATGTGGACATCCATGCGGGCCAGGCGGATTTGGTGGGGCTTTGGAATCGCGAGTATGCGTATCCGGAGCTGCAATATGGGGGATTTGGGGAGGCGATGGAAATGATGCGGCGATTGGAACCGGATCCATCGAAGTTCCCGGTCACACGCGGAGATACCGGGCCTTATTGGGAAGATGGGTTGGGCGCGAATGCCAAGGCCACCTCGGGGCATCGAAGCAACATGGTGCGAATCCTGAGTGCGGAGGTTTTGGGAGCGGCTGCATTGAGCACGGGGTCGGGGTTCAAACCGGACATCAGAACGCTGGAAGCTGCCTGGCAGCGGCTGCTTTTGACGGACGAGCATTCATGGCATGCAGACTGCAGTGTTCGTGAACCTCACAGTCACCAGAGCCTGCGGCAGGGTGATGAAAAAGACGCTCGGGTGCAGGAGGCTTCACGGATGATCGATGCGTTGCTGAGCCGCTCCATGTCTGCGTTGTCAGACTCCATCTCGGTGCCTGCGGGCACACTCGTGGTTTTCAACACGTTGTCATGGGATCGCGATGGCTGGGTGGAGCACGATATCAACCGAGGCTCCCGTGTTGTTGATCTGAGCACGGGAAAGCCGGTGCCGATGGAAGCGATCGGGGAAGGCCGACAGATCCAACGTGTCAGATTCCTGGCTGCTGGGGTTCCAGCTGCGGGCTATCGGTGTTATGCCATTCGGCCCGGACCTGCGCCCGTTCGAGCGCCAGAGCCCTTGGTTGGCAACATGGCTGAGAGCCCCTTTTATCGGCTGATCATCGACCCAGCGACAGGCAACATTCGAAGCCTGTACGACAAGCAGGCGGAGCGAGAGCTCATCGCAACGAACTCGGGGCACTCCTTCGCGCAGGCGCTATATGTCTCCGGCGGTGATTCCCTTCCCAATCGACTAGTGCAGTTCAGCAGCGTGACTCCGGTGCCGGAACTTCAGATGCATCGTCCCGTGGCGATCAGTCCCGCGATCCTCTTGAAATCAGAACTGGGCGTGGAACTCCGGGGGGCTTTTCGTTGGAGAAAATCCCCAGGTACACGTTGCGAGTCCGACTGCCTTATCATGCCCGGCGTGTCGAAATTGAGCATAACCTCACGAAGGAACAGACTTTTTCGAAGGAGGCGCTTTACCTGGCCTTCCCTTTGTCCATGGATTCTCCTCGTTTTCGGTGGGCCTCACAAAACGGATGGATTGACCCGGAGCGGGATTTGATGACAGGCGGCAGTCAGGAGTGGTTCTGCATGCATGAATGGCT
>VHDG01000045.1 GCA_016871475.1 Verrucomicrobiota bacterium | reverse complement strand
GCACGGGTGTCCGACTTTGGAAAATGGAGATTCGAATCGGGCATCACCAGCTTTCTGTCGATCCGACCAAAACAAAGCTCGCGATCCGCCTTTTCAAAGGAAAGCGGATGGGTGGGTGACGCTTCCCTTCCGTCGATCACCCACTCGTCCATCCCCCAAAAATGAGCGGAATGCAGTTTCAACCCGATCGCGTTCACGATCCGGGCCACAAGCGGCAGCTGTTCGGTCGGGCCAATGGGCCCGCAGATCCCGGCCGGATTGTCCGGGGTCGAGGCCTTCCACGCTTCGATGTACTCCAGCGCTTCGGCCAGATAAAATTCCTCCAGGGTATCGTAGAACACGACTTGAAACCCCGGACGCGACAGTTTCAGCATCTGCTGGGGGGTCAACGCGGCGGCATCTCGCACGATCCCCTCGTCGATCGTGGTGTAATCCCACCAGTCCGGTGCGATGGAGCTGATCTTTCTCATGGTAATGTATCCTTCATTGTGAAAGCAGATTGGACTCAACCCCGTCCGGCTTCACGAAGCCGCGCATACTCTGGGTTCAACCGACAGTCTCTTCCCAGCAACTCCAACAGAGGGTTCGCATCGACGGCACAAAATCCGACGTGGAGGTGTCTCCTCCACCCTTCTCCATGGCGGAAGGTCTTGGAAAGTTTACCTACCTCTGAGGAGGCTTCCTCGATGGCCTGAAGGTAGGAATCCATTCCCTGGGAGACATCCAGCCATTCTTTCTGACTTTCATGTGCAGCGGCTGCGTGGCGCTTGCCAGCCAGCACATCACCGATGTTCACATAAATCTCCGGAATCACCCGCCAACCGAGAGGATCTCGAAGCATGTGAGGCATGGCGTGGTAGATCACGACATCCCCTTCCACCGGTGGACGCGAGGGCTGCGTCCGGAAGTTGGGCATGCCCCTGGAGAACGCAGCCGTCACCGCCAGACGGCACGTGTTTGTGTGGTCCTCCATGTAGTCAGCCGGCGAATGGGTCAGCAGGATGCCGGGTTTTACTTCCCGAATCACCGCCGCAAGTCGTCGCAAGCTCGCCGGCTCATAGAAGATGGCAAGGTCGTCGGCGATGCTCGGATGCCACGTTGCCCCGAGCCGGCGCGCGCCTTCGCGAGCCTCCTTGCGACGCATGGCCCGCGTTCGGGAAGGCTTCATCACCGAACTGCCCAGCGACCCACTCGAGAGGGTCATGTAGTGGAGTTCGCACCCTGCCCTTCCCAGAAGAAGCAGGGTTCCGCCCATCATGAACTCAATGTCGTCAGGATGGGCGGCGATCGCGAACACCACAGGAGCTTTCAAGCCGGGATTTCCTTCAGTTTCACCGGACGTCCGCCGGCTGCGGCTGACTTGTCGGCGGCAAAGATGACCCGATGGGAGTTCAGGGCTTCGTTCAAGCTGGTCAAAGGCATGTCCTTGCCCGCGGCGAGCGCCTTGAAAAAAGATTCAAACTGGGTTTGGTAGGGATGATCCGCCACGTCTCCCGAGTCGATGGGATGGATGCTCAGCTGGCTCCACTGCTTCTTGTTCAGGGCGGCGATCTTGTTCGTATGGAACTTTCCGTCCAACAAGCTGCCTTCGCTCCCCACCAGGTGCACGTGGAAGTAGTAAGGCTGGAAACAATCGATCACGGATGCGCACTTGCCCACGCGGCCGTCCTTGAATTTGAGGAGCGTCGTGGTCGTGGTCGGATATTGGTAGGCCTTGAAATATTTGTGAGTGGAGGTGGTGTTCAGGCTCGTGACGCTCTCGACCTCGCCGCCCATGCAGAGCAGAAGGGCATCCATGGCGTGACACCCGGCGGACAACAGGCTGCTGCCGCCGCCACGCTTGGTGACATTCCACCGATACTGCCCGTACCAGGGCCCAATCCCGTGGTAATAATCCACCTCCCCGTAGTGAACCCGGCCCAGTGCTCCGTTATCGATCATCGACTTGATCGTGAGGAACTGGCCGGAGTGTCGAACCTCGAAGCACACACAGGCCTTCACCTTGTTCTTCTGCGCCGCGGCGCGAATCGCGAGACAATCATTCCAGGACAATGCGGCGGGCTTCTCGAGAATGAAGTGCTTGCCGGCGTTCGCGGCAGCGATGGCGTTGCGAGTGTGCTCCCACGGATACCCCGTGATGTCCACCACATCCAGGTCTGGCTGCGCCAGGAACTTCTTCAGGCTGGTGAATGACTTTACGGGTCGACCATACCGCGACGAAAGCTCCCGATCGTCCAGCGGACGGGAGGAGAGGACGGAGGTGACGGATGCGAGACCCGTGGCATTGATGGCTGGAATGTGCGCAGTGGCAGCCCAGCCGTAACCGATGACACCGACGTTGCAAGATTTCATGAATGAGAATTGCGCGGAAGCTATCAGCAAGCCCGATCAGAGCCACCAAAAAACAAAGCCCTGCCCCCTCACACAATTTTATTTCCGTGTGGTCGGTGTATTCCGTGGTTCTCACTCCTTTTCCGTTCTTCTCTGCGTTCTTCCCGTCCCTGCGGTGCAACCCCGGCGTGCGATTACGGTCTTAGGCATCTCCAACTCGAGTGACCGACCACACGACGGAGTCCTAAACATCGAAGACGAACAGCCGATTACGAATACGAGGGGCACTCAAACCGGGAAAATGTAAGGGGCGCCTGAACCACGTCCCGCTCCAACTGTCGGGTTGACCTCGGAGATCCGCTCCCCTATGTTCTCCCCCCGTGAATAGGATCTTGAATGTTCGACTGCTTCTGACCACCGGCCTGCTGCTGTGCAGGACGGCGGTCGGGCATTGAGTTCACCCAAGAATTTCAAGACCCCACTGCCAAAACTGGCGGTGGGGTTTTTTGTTTCCCACGGTCGGGTGATCCATGGTCACAACCAGATCCCACCGCCGAACACCAAAGAAAAATGAAAAATAAGAATCAACGGATCATTGTGTTCGATACCACCCTCCGCGATGGAGAACAGTGCCCCGGCGCGTCCATGAACCTCCGTGAGAAGCTCGAGGTCGCACGACAGCTCGCACGCCTCAAGGTGGATGTGATTGAAGCCGGTTTCCCCGTAATCAGCGACGGCGACTTCACCGCCGTCCAGACCATCGCGCGGGAGATCAAGGGCCCCATCATCGCAGGCCTTGCCCGCTGCGTGGCCAAGGACATCGATGCCGCAGGACACGCTGTCAAACCAGCCGGACGCCGGGGACGGATCCATGTCTTCCTCGCCACCTCCAAAATCCATCGCGAGTTCAAGCTCGGCAAAGCCCAGGATGAGATCATCCGCCTCGCCGTGGAGGGAGTGAAGCGGGCGAAAGGTTTTGTCGATGATGTCGAGTTCTCCCCCGAGGATGGATCACGAACCGAGCCGGACTTCCTCATCCAGGTCTGCAAGGCCGCCATCAAGGCCGGGGCCACGACCATCAACATCCCGGACACGGTGGGCTGGGCTGTGCCTGACCAGTTTGGCGCCTTGATCAGCCAGCTTCACGAGGCGGTGCCGGAGTTCCAATCGGGCAAGGCCGTCATCAGTGTCCACTGCCACAATGACCTCGGGTTGGCGGTTGCCAACTCGCTCGCCGCCCTCGCCAACGGCGCCCGCCAGGTCGAATGCACCATCAACGGGATCGGAGAACGGGCCGGCAATGCCTCGCTCGAAGAAATCGTGATGGCCATCGACACCCGCAAAGACGTTTACACAGGCGTGGCCTGCAACATCAACACTCGGGAGATCTTGAAGTCGTCCCGCCTTGTATCGCGGATGAGCGGCCTCGCCGTCCAACGCAGCAAGGCCATCGTCGGCGAAAACGCCTTCGCCCACTCCAGCGGGATCCACCAGGATGGAATGCTCAAAAAGCGTGAGACCTACGAGATCATGGATCCAAAACGCGTCGGCTGGGGTGGGACTGAACTCCCCCTCACCAAACACAGCGGACGCGCCGCCGTCGCAGCCCGGATGCGACACCTCGGCTTCAAGATGTCAGACACCGACATCACGTCGATCTTCGCCCGTTTCAAGGAGATCGGTGACAAGAAGAAGTTCGTCTATGACGACGATCTCAGGACCTTGGTGGAAGGCCAGATCACCGAGGTGCCGGAAACCTGGTCCTTGGAATACCTCAACGTCACCAGCGGCAACCAAACCGTCCCCACCGCGACCGTGAAACTTAAGCGTGCCGGCTCAGATCAGGCCATGATTGACGCTGGCACGGGCGATGGCCCGGTGGATGCAGCCTTGAAGGCCATCGACCGCCTCACCGCCACCCGTGGCATCCTCATCGACTATTCGTTGAGAGCCGTGTCCCAGGGAAAGGACGCGCTCGGCGAGGTCACGATCAAGGCGGACTTCGGATCCGGAGAGCTTGTCACGGGCAAGGGCGCCAGCACCGATGTCATCGAGGCGAGCGCCCGCGCTTATCTCAACGCCGTCAACCGTCACTTGAACGAGAAGGCCGAGGGTGGTGTGGGATCCAAATCCGGCAAAGTCAGACCTGCCCGGAAAGGCCCTTGATCCACCCCGCTCCAATCTCTACCGTTTCGCGCTGCGCCCCAGCCCCGTCCCAGGCATGAGGCGCAGCCCTTGACCGAACCGATCCGCCTATGGAATCCGCCAAACAATCAGTGGAACGCAAAACGCTTGATCAACGCGAGCAGATGGATGAGTTGCAACGCTTGCGACATTCCTGCGCGCACATCCTCGCAACAGCCGTCCTCCGCATCTGGCCCGACGCGTTGTTGGACATCGGCCCCCCGACGGACGAGGGATTCTACTACGATTTCGACCTCCCCAGCCACCGGTTCGCCCCCGATGACTTCCCCCGGATCGAGGAGGAGATGAAGAAGGTGGTGAAGGAAAACCAGATCTTCGAGAAAAGCGTCAAGAGCCGCGAGGAAGCCCGCGCGTGGTTTGAAAGCAGGGGCCAGAAGTTCAAGGTGGAGCGCCTGGCAGACATCCCGGAAGGCGAGGCCATCTCCTTCTACCAGAATGGCGAGTTCGTGGACTTGTGCGCGGGGCCGCATGTGATGCGAACCGGCAACGCGAAGGCATTCAAGCTTCTGCGCGTGGCAGCCGCCTACTACCGTGGCAACGAAAAGAATCCCCAGCTCCAACGCATCTACGGGACGGCATTCAAGAACAAGGAGGAGCTCGAGACCTGGCTGAAGCAACAGGAGGAAGCCCGAAAACGCGACCATCGCAAGATCGGGAAGGACATGGGGCTCTTTGCTTTCGACGATGATGTCGGGCCCGGCCTCCCGCTCTGGCTGCCGCGCGGCGGCGTGCTCGTCGAGGAGCTGGAAAAGCTGGCGAGGGAAACCGAGTTCGACGCCGGATACGTGAGGGTTCGCACCCCGCATATCGTGAAGGAAAACATGTATCGCCTGTCGGGCCACCTCCCCTACTACGCCGAATCCATGTTCCCTCCCATGGAGCTGAAGGAGTCGCCGGATGATGCGCATCCGACCCGCTACTACCTCAAGCCCATGAACTGTCCCGGGCACCACAAGATCTTTGCAGCCGAGCCCCGCAGCTATCGCGACCTCCCCCTGAGGCTGGCGGAATACGGCAGCTGCTATCGCTACGAGCAAAGCGGCGAGCTCATGGGGTTGATGCGTGTGCGCTCGCTTCAGATGAACGACGCCCACATCTACTGCACGCCTGAGCAATTCGCCGCCGAGTTCAGGGCGGTCAATGAGATGTATCTCAAATACTTTCAGCTGTTCGGCTTTGAAAAATACCTCATGCGCTTCAGCACCCATGACCCTTCCAAGCTGGGTCAGAAGTTCGTCGACGAGCCCGAGTTGTGGAAGCAGACCGAGGACATGGTCCGAAGCGTGCTGGTTGAGTCCAAGATCAATCACAAGGAGGTTCCCAACGAGGCGGCGTTCTACGGCCCGAAAATCGATGTCCAAGTCTGGAGCGTCAGCGGCCGGGAATTTACCATCGCCACCAACCAGGTGGACTTCGCGGTTCCCAAGCGATTCGGGCTCACCTACAAGACCCGCGAGAACAAGGACGCCACGCCTCTCTGCATCCATCGCGCCCCCCTGGGCACCCACGAGCGTTTCATCGGCTTCCTCATCGAACACTACGCCGGCAACTTCCCCCTGTGGCTCGCCCCTGATCAGGTGCGGGTTCTGACCATCGGCGATGACCCAGCCCTCGCGGAATACGCCTCGGGCATCTGTCAGGAGCTCCGAGCCGCCAGGGTCCGGGCCGACCTGGATGCCGGCCCCGAGAAAATCAACGGCAAGATCCTCAGAGCCGAGGAGAGCAAGGTCCACACGATGCTGGTGGTCGGTGGACGCGAGAAGGACGCCGGTGCGGTGGCCGTCCGGCTCCACGGCAAAGGCAGCCAGGGAGTGAAACCCCGCGCAGCCGCCGTGGCCGACATCCTCCAAGCCATTTCCGAACGACGTCCCAACAGCTGATCTCAGCATCACGCGCCCTTTCGACCCCCTCAAACTCATCCACAAATGATCGCACGCTATTCACGTCCCGCCATGCGGGAGATCTGGACCGAACAACGCAAACTGGAGATCTGGCTCCAGATCGAGCTCCTGGCCTCCGAGGCCCTGGTCAAGGAAGGCATTGTCGCCAGAAAGGATTTCCAAAGAATGAAGGCGGGCGCCGCATTCAATCTGGAAAGGTGCAAGGAGCTGGAGAAGGTCCTGAACCACGACGTGATCGCCTTCACCACCTGTGTGGCTGAGAACATCAACGATCCCGCAAGCCGCTGGCTCCACTTCGGCCTGACCAGCAGCGACATCGTTGACACCGCGTTCGCGGTTCAAATGGTGCAAAGCACCGACATCCTCATCCAGGACGTCGAGGAATTGCGCAAAGCCATCGCGGTGCGTGCCAGGGAGCACAAGTTCACACCCTGCATCGGCCGCAGCCACGGCATCCATGCTGAACCAACGACGTTCGGCTTGAAGCTGGCGTTGATGTACGACGAGTTTGGCCGGGCCTTGAAGCGCTTGAAGCAGGTGCGCGACACGGTCGCGATCGGGAAGATCTCCGGGGCGGTCGGAACCAGCGCGCATCTCAACCCCCGGGTGGAGGCTTACATCTGCTCCAAACTGGGGCTTCAACCTGCGCCCATCGCCACCCAGGTGGTTCAACGGGATGTTCACGCCGAGTTCATGAACTGCCTGGCGTTGACCGGTGCCAGCATGGAACGCTGGGCCACGGAATTCCGCCATCTCCAGCGCACGGAGGTCCTGGAGGCCGAGGAGTTCTTTGCCAAGGGCCAGAAGGGCTCCAGCGCGATGCCCCACAAGCGCAACCCCATCACCTTCGAAAGAATCACAGGCCTCGCCAGGGTTCTGAGGGGAAATGCCGTCGCCGCCCTCGAGAACGTCGCGCTGTGGCACGAGCGCGATATCAGCCACAGCTCCGTGGAACGGATCATATTCCCCGACTCCTGCACCCTTCTGGATTACATGTTCGGGCTGATGACCCGGATGATCTCAGGCCTGATCGTTTATCCCGAGAACATGCGCCGGAACCTCGGTCTGTCGCTGGGCATGTGGAACTCGCAGACCGTTCTGCTGGCGTTGATCCGCAAAGGCCTGACCCGGGAACAGGCTTACGAGCTGGTGCAAAGGAACGCCATGCTGACCTGGCAGGCCAAACATGGCGGTGAATCGGCCGCCGACTTCCTGAAGCAGCTCCGGGCCGATCCGGAGGTCGCACGACATTTCAAAGCCGGCGAACTCGAGTCGCTCTGCTCTCTCGACTTCCATTTCAAGGAGGTCAACGCCCGGTTCAAGAAGGTCGGGCTCCGCTGAGACGCCGAGCGCGTTGGCCCGGGTTGAACGACAAGACCCGGTTCAACGCACCCTCTGTTCCCAGTCGGCGCGTATCTTTGCCAGTGCCTCCGGCGTCAGACTGCTGAAGTCCTCGCCCAGCTGATACGCAAGCTCCACGTCGTTGGTAAGCTCCGGACTGTGGGTGATCAGCTGTTCATAAACTCCCTGGGGCTGGGTGGCTGAAGGCACCGGGCTCACGATGGCCGATGTCGCGGCAGATGCGGTGTCCACGACCGCAAGGTTCTGGGGGGCCTCCAGCCGGTCGCCATCCCCGTTCTCGACCTCTACGGTTTCAGAATCAGCAACAGGCATGCCGGGGGTGCTCGCACCACCGTGCCATTGTGTTTGACTCACAGCCACGGCCAGAACTGCTGCCGCACCCAGCCCGATCAGAATTCGAACATTTTTCATTGTGACCACTTTCTGTTGGTGAATTGTTCTAAAAGCTTCTTCTTGCGTCATTCGGGGAGCGGGCGGGCGTGATGCCCTTCCCGCTCCCCGTTTCAAACCTACATTGACTACGTTCGCTTCAACCCGCTTCTTTCAACTCTGGCCGGGTTATTTGCCGATGATCGTAGTGCCAGGGATCTGCAGTTTCGGCGTGATCACAGGGTCGATCGGATCGATCGGAAGGATCGGGATCAGGGGATCGATGACTTTGATGATCCGTCCGTCATCGGGGCACTCGGTGTTGCCTTCGCCGGAACCGAGCAGGATTGTCAGGTTGTTGTAGTCCTGGACATTGGGGAAGAGCAGCGAGTAACCGTTTTGAACCCGGCTGCTGGCGCTGAGGATGAAGCTGTAAGCGCAGGACTTGCTGGCGCGCCATTGTTGACCACCCAGGGGCACGGTCAGGGAAGTGACACCGTTCCACCGCTTGGGACCATCCGCATTGATGTGATTCACAAAGAAGGGAGCCCCGAGGTTGCTGCCACCGTTCGCGTAGCTATCGCTGTAAATCGTGCCAGTGCTGCCCCCATGACCGTAGGTTCCCGCCAGGCTGAAGGCGTTGAGGGAGCCGCTGGGATCATTCACGGTGATCTCAAAGCTGAACCCGCGCGGCGCGCTCCCTTGAGTCACGATGCCGCACTCGCAGATGTCGTTCCCGTTGTACTGAATGTTGTCGAGGCTGACCACGGGCCGCGTGTTCACGATCTTCAAGGTCAGAAGGTTTCCAGCCGGGCTCGGCAGCACAAGGCCAGCCGCGTTGAGAAGCTCCAACCGCATACGGTAGGTGCCGTCGGGATAGTTGCCCTGCGAAGAGTTGCCCGTCTGCCACCCAAGGATCTGGTTCGGGTTGTACCAAAGCTCGCTGGCCGTCGGCACATCGTAGGCATCGTTGCTGTCAGGACCAACCGTCTGCGCCGTCCAGGTCAGCCCGGTCCACTTCATGTTCACCCAGCTGTGACGCAACCGCGTATAGGGCCCGCCATCCCGACTAATCAGGACGCGATACTTGGAGGCACCGAGACTGTAGCGCAGGGTGCTCCACCGTCCGAACACCCGCAGGTCACCGCCAAACGGCGCGTTGCTCGCAGAGTAGTAGCCAGGCTGCTGAATGTTCGCGAGACCATCGGTTCCGATGAACGTGGCCGGGACCAACCCCACCCCCATGAACAACGGGCCGCTTCCGCCAGGATAGGTCGGCGTGGTCGCCAGGAAGAGTTGGAAAAGATTGCTCAGGTCAGGAGAGATGGCGTTCTGAGGCTGGCTTACGTCGAATGCAGGCGTTTCAGAACGGGTGGTGACATTGAACCGCACCCGGGGATTCGATAGCGGAAGCCATGACCAAAGCGCGGGATGCTGCCCGATCTCGGTCAGATCAATGCGCATCTCCCAGAATCGATGCGGAGTAGCGGAGTTCAACGTCGGCCCGAAGCCCACTTTTCCTTTCGTGTCGGGATCCACAGTCGTGCATCCCGTCCAGGAGAAAGGACTCAGCCTGATGCTCTTGACGAACTCACGACCGTCATTGCAGGAGCTGTAGTCCAAATCCACGTTCGGCGTCACCGCATGGTTCAGATCCACATCGAAGGCCAGACGAAACCAGTCGCCCGTGTTGGGGCCGGCATGCGCAGGAGGGTTGTTAACGGTATCGGCTGTGACATCGAGCAGCACATAAAGGTATTGCGCGTTGTTCATGGTCATCAGGCGTCCGCGCGCCAGGGGGGTGGACTGGGCATAAGCCCATTCGCCGGGGCTGACCACACCGTCAATCACGGGCGCGCTGGGAGCCCAGCGGCGCATGATGTTTTGATCGGCCAGAGCGGATGCGGCGGTGCCGCACAAAGCCGCAACAACCGCGACAGCCTTCGCTCCCTTTCCATTCAGAATCTGATTCAAAAGTTTCATCGCAATTTCAAGTGGGGCTGCCGGCGCGTGGAACCTGTCGCCAGCCGCTAGCGGGGATACGCCCCCAAACGAAGGAATCTTTCACTCCGTTGAGAAAAAATTTTGATTCTTGGCCCCGTTCCCCCAGATTCCTCCCATGAATTCCGGCCCGTCACATGCGCGACTCGCCACTTTCGCTCTCTTGGCAGTCTGGATCCTGACCCCAGCCCCATGCCAGGCCGCCAAGCCCCCCGAATGGATCTGGGGAAATCAACCCAAGGACGGGGAGACACGCCTTTTCCGGCACTCCTTCATGCTTCCAGCCGCCGCGGAACAGGCGCAGATCGCACTCGCCTGCGATAACGGTGCCGACCTGCTCATCAACGGAAGACGAGCCGTGCGAAACCGGGAATGGTCCAAACCCTCCCGTCTCGGTAACGCATCTCTCTTTCGCCCAGGATCCAATTACATCTTCATCAGCGCCATCAACAGCGAGGGTATTGCGGGGTTGCTGTTCCAGGCAGACCTGCGGCTCCAAGGGGGAGAACGCCGTGTGATCGTCTCCGACGCGTCCTGGGAAACGGTCATCAATCCCTCCGGACAAATCCAGGAAGCCCGCCCTCCTGCCGAAGGATGGACTGCTGCCACCTCCCTGGGTGCTGTGGGTCGGGAACCCTGGGGTGACGTGTTGAAACCCAAGGTCGCCACTCCCGCTGAATCCCTCAAAACACTCCCGGGCTTCCGCGTCTCCCTCCTCCGAAGCGCCTCACCCGAAGAAGGCTCCTGGGTGGCCACGACGCTGGACCCTAAAGGACGCTTGATCGTCTCCCCTCAAGGCAATGAACCCATGCTTCGTATGACTCTCTCCGCCGATGGCTCGGTGGCCAAAGTCGAACAAATCAATCTCCCTGTCAGCGGTGCAATGGGGCTCCTGCACGCATTCGGCGGACTCTACGTCAACGGCCAGGGCAAGGACGGCTACCACCTGTACAAACTGACCGACACCAACTCGGATGACACTTACGACACGGTCACCCTGGTCCGAAAATGGGCCGGAGGCTCGGGTGAGCACGGTGCCCACGGCATCGTCGCAGGAACCGATGGAAAACTTTACATCGTGAACGGCAACTTCGTGGATGTACCACAAGACGTGTTGCCCAGTTCTCCCCACCGCAATTACGCAGATGACGTCACCCTGCCAAGATTCGAGGATGGCAACGGCTTTG
>VHDG01000044.1 GCA_016871475.1 Verrucomicrobiota bacterium | reverse complement strand
CGTTTCGGGCCCGATGGCTGCTTTTACATCGTGGACTGGTACAACCGCATCATCTCGCACAATGAAGTCGACCGGAACCATCCCGCACGCGACAAGACCCGTGGACGCATCTGGCGTGTGCGCCACGAGAGCCAGAAGGCGCGCCACATCCCGAACATCGTCACCACCCCAACCAAAGCGCTCATCAAGCATCTGCAAGCCGACAGCACCTGGGAAATGCGCGCAGCGTGGCAGCAAATCGTCCAGCGGAACGCCCGCGAACTGATCCCCGCCCTGCTAAAGCTCATCCGCGCAAAAAAGACGTCGGACGACATCCGTATCGCCGCGCTCTGGTCGCTGGAAGGCCTGGGCCACTTCGACGCAAAACTTTGGCGTGAGTTGCTCGCGAACAGGAACGTCGATCTGCGTTTCGAGGCTGTGCGTGAGTTGTCAACCGTCCGTCCTCCCATCGCCGAGGCTTTCGGTCTGATTCAAACCCTCTCGAACGAGCAGGCCTTTCGGGTGCGCAATGAGGTGCTGCGCTACTTCCTCGATGATCCGGCTCCGTTGAACGCCGAGCAACTCGCATGGCTGCAGCGCTGGCGTACGACGCCAGACCTCACAGACAAAGTGAAGGGCTGGGATCGCGATTACCTCGCGCCCGGGGGCACTTACGAAGGAGTCTTCCAGAACCTGCTGCTCCAGATGGTCGAGGAAAAAGGCCGCCCCACACCGCCAGAGCCCATCTCCGGTGAGTGGATGAAGATCGTGCGAAAAGCTCCGGTGAAACCCGCCGAGACGCATTGCGCGTCTGACGAAGTTTGTCGATGCCGCACCCGGTGCCGACCTCTCTGCCGGAGAGGCGTTCTTGAAGAATACCTGCGCCGCATGCCATTCGAGCACGTCGACAGGCAGCGGTTTCGGGCCGTCGCTCGCGGGCTCCAAGAACCGGGCTACCGACGCCATACTGACCGCCATCATCGATCCCAGCCACGCTGTCGAGAGCGTCTTCCGCACATACCGCATCGAGACCCAGGACGGCGAAACGTATGACGGCTTCTTCGGCGACGAATCAGCCGACGCCCTGACGATACGTTTTGCCGGCAATACGCAACAAGTAGTACCCGTGAGGAACATCAAGCAGGCGGGCTATATCGAAGGCTCCTCGGTCATGCCGGAGGGATTGATCGACCCGCTTATCGACAAGCAGATCATCGACCTCGTGCGCTACGTCCAGTCGCTCAGGTGATGCAGAATGGTGCTCTTTTAAGGCTTAATCGACTCCGACATCGTGGCTGGAATTTTGATTTTCTCCGCGACGACTTCTGACATTGTGTCGCCATGTCATTGCGCCTGATTATCTTCATCGTCGCCGGTTTCCTGATTGCGCCGTGTTTCGCAGCGGAGACAAGGCTGGTGAAAGTGTTCGTCCTCGCAGGCCAGTCCAACATGGAGGGACAGGCGGTGGTGGACCTGTCAGGTCGAGACTACAACGAGGGCCGGGGCACCTTGGTGGAAGTGATGAAGGCTCCGGGATTTGCCTCCCGGTTCGGCCATCTCCGCAATGCAGAGGGGAAGTGGGCCGTGCGCAACGATGTTTGGGTTCACTATCAGCGCGAGGATGGCCCCCTGTTATCAGGGCCGCTCGGGGTAGGCTTCGCAGTTTACGGTGGCATCCATCACTTCGGGCCGGAGCTTCAATTCGGCCACGTCGTGGGTGATCTGCTGGAGGAGCCTGTGTTGATCGTCAAGACGGCGTGGGGCGGCAAAAGCCTGTTCAAGGATTTCCGTCCTCCATCCTCGGGCGGCGAGGTTGGGAAGTATTACACGCTCATGGTCCAGCAGGTGCGCGAAGTCATGGCGAACCTGAGCACAACGTTCCCGGCGCTTGGCGGGCGGCGTGCCGAGCTCGCGGGCTTTGTCTGGTATCACGGCTGGAACGACGGCGTCGACCCGAAGGCTGCGGTGCCGGCCTATGAAACCAACCTCGTAAACCTGATCCACGATCTCCGCCGCGATTGGAAGGCTCCTCACCTTCCCGTGGTCATCGGCGAGCTGACCGGCCCGTGGGTCCATGCACCTCCGGAATGGGAGGCATTGCGAAAAGCGCAGGCCGCCGCGGCGGTGCGGCCCGAGTTCGCCAGCAATGTCGTGTTCGTGACCACGCGCGACTTCGTTCGCCGACCCGAGGATTCGCCGAATCCGACCCACGGCCACCATGAATTCGGCAACGCCGAAACCTATGTGCTCACGGGCAACGCGCTTGGACACGGCATGAGGTCACTCCTCCGCCCGTCAGCGACGCCCGAAGTGGCGGTGCGTTTGATCACGCCGCTGGAGCATCAGGTTTTCCAGCGACGCACAGCCAGGGTTGGGAGCATCAGAATCGACGGCACGCTGAGCGCGGCACTGAATGAGGCCGTCGTGATCGAAGCGCAGGTGCTGGGCGCGAACACGGGCGGCGACTGGCGTCGTCTCGCTGAACTCAAACCCGGCCAGACGGCTTTCCGTGAGGAATTGGAAGCTCCTGCGGGCGGTTGGTATGAACTTGCAGTTCGCGCTCGTCGCAACGCGACGAGCCTGGGTCAAACCGCCGTGCACCGCGTCGGCGTCGGCGAAGTGTTCGTCGTGGCAGGCCAGTCGAACTCGGCCAATCACGGCGAGGAAAAGCAGAAGCCCGCCTCGGATCGCGTCGTCGCATTCTCCGGAGCTCACTGGCAACCGGCGAACGATCCGCAGCCCGGGGCGTCCGGCGACAGCGGCAGCTTTCTTCCCCCGTTTGCCGATGCCATTGCCACCCGGTTCAATGTTCCTGTCGGCTTGGTCGCGGTGGGCGTGGGAGCCACGAGTGTGCGGGAGTGGCTTCCGCGCGGCGTCCGCTTCGACCGTCCACCCACGCTCACCGGCAACGTAAGGCAACTCGAGTCCGGCGAATGGGAGAGCACGGGAATCCTGTTCGACCGATTCCTGGCGCGGGTCAAACAGCTTGAAGGGTCCGGCTTTCGTGCGGTGCTCTGGCATCAAGGCGAATCGGACGCCAACCAGAAGGATCCAACACGGACCCTGCCCGGAGACGCCTATCGACAATCCATGGAGAAACTCATCCAGGACCTGCGTCGGAAAGCCGGCTGGGACTTTCCCTGGTTCGTCGCGCTGGCGAGCTATCACACTCCTGAGGATCCAGGATCGTCCGACATTCGCGCCGCACAGGCCGCGTTATGGAAATCCGGGCTGGCCCTCGAAGGGCCGGACAGCGACGCGCTGACAGGAAACCTGCGCGACAGCGGCGGCAAAGGCGTGCACTTCAGCGGCGAGGGACTGGGGGTTCACGGCGCAAAGTGGGCGGAGAAGGTTTCACCGTGGCTGGAGACGCAACTGACTGCCGCTCCGTCGAAGCCAAAAGTGACAGGGCCAACCCCAAGGCTGGCCCTCCCAGGCACAGAGCATTTCACGGTGGGGGACCGTCCGGCCTTCCTTTTCCTGCCTGCGCCCGAGAAACGCTCAACACCCCAACCGTGGATCTTCTACGCACCGACGCTTCCGGCGTATCCGGACGGGGCGGAGCGGTGGATGCATCAACAATTCATTGCCGCCGGCGTCGCGGTTGCGGGTGTGGACGTAGGCGAGGCCTACGGCAGTCCGAAGAGTCACGCCACGTTTGATGCGCTGCATCGCGAGTTGACGGAGAATCGTGGGTTTGCAGCCAAACCATGCCTGTTCGGGCGCAGTCGCGGGGGCTTGTGGGTGAGCAGTTGGGCCATCGTCAATCCGCAGCGCGTCGCCGGCATCGTCGGCATCTATCCCGTGTTCGATTTTCGGACGTATCCAGGTCTGGCGAACGCAGCCCCGGCTTATGGCCTCACCCCTACGGACCTCGACTCGCGCGCGGCGGAGTTCAATCCCATCGCCCGCGTCAGCATCTTGGCGAAGGCTCGCATCCCGGTCGCATTGATTCACGGCGACGTGGATAAAGTCGTCCCGTTGGCTGAGAACTCAGGCGAGTTCGTCCGCCAGTATCGGGAATCAGGGGCCGAATCCCTGATCAGGCTGATTGTTCTCCAAGGTCAGGGTCACAGCTTCTATGAAGGCTTCTTCCAATCCCAGGAACTGGTGGATTTTGCGATCTCCCATGCCCGCCAAGGGGCTCAGCGATAAACTCATTAAAACACTCCCACGCCCCCCCCTGCCCTTCCCCCTCCGCGCTGGAATGGCTGCGGTTCTTGTCCCGGCCTTTGGCATGCTCCTTTCGAGCGGCCTCGCTCAGCCGGCACAGACAACAGACTGGCTGCTTGACCCGTCGCCGTTCAAGGCTCGCGTCACCCGCAGCAAGGATGGTCGCGAACTGGAGTTGAACAACGGCCTTGTGCGCCGGGTGATTCGCATCGACCCGAACGCCGCGACCGTGGCGCTGGATAACCTGAGCAGCGGCGAGTCACTGCTGCGCGGAGTGAAGCCCGAGGCTGTGATCGAGATCGACGGCAAGCGGTTCGATGTCGGGGGACTGAGCGGGCAGCGCAACTACGCCTTCCTGCGGCCCGAGTGGATCTCCGAGCTGCGCGCGAACCCGGCAGCCTTTCGTTTCGTTGGTTATGAGATGGGCATACCGCTGGAGCGGATGGCGTGGAAGCGAACCCGACATCACGCGCCGTATCTCAATTGGCCGCCGACCGGTGTCACATTGCGACTCGACTTCGCCTGGCCATCGGCTGAAGGACTCGACCACCTGCCGTCTTCCGCAGGTCGCGGGCTGTTGTGGGAGGAAAATTTTGCGAAGCTGGATGCCACGTGGAAGATGACGGTCTCAAAACGTGAAGAGCGCATCAGTTTCCAAAACGAAGGCAAGGTCGGTGAGATTTACGCTCTCGCTGGGGCTCATTGCTTCGTGGAGCGTTCACTCACCGGACCGGTCTCGCTGATCGAAGCCGTCATCCAGCCGGGCACAGATCGCGACACAAGCTGGGGGCCGGGACTCGGGCTGGTCTTCAACGGGCGCACGGTAAAGGTGAACCTTCGTCCGGGAGATCGCGGCGTTCACGGACAGTTCGAGCTGCGCGACAACGGCGGCGAACGACTCGAGAAGGTGAAGGAGTTCACTGCGGACGACGGAGGTCTTGATGTCGCGCGAACCTACCGGTTGCGGGTACGACTGGAACCGGGCTCGATGATCTGGGATGTGGCGGACGCGGCTCAGGAGCGACCCAGGTTTCACCGGCTGTTTGAGGTTTCTCACAACGGCACAGAGCCCACGGCAATACGGATCGGGAAAACGGATCGGAATGGCGGCTCGACGGATGGGATCCAGAGTAACGCCGAATGGGGACGTTGCCGCATCACGCAGGTGCGCACCTACGGGGCATTCGACTCTGACAGGGCGAAGGCCGAGACAGGTGTGCGGTCGAAGGATATTCGCGTCTCGGTCCACTACGAACTCTACGACGGGCTTCCCTGCTATTCGAAGTGGATCACCCTCTCCAACGGCACGGACAAGGTGGTGCGCGTGAACAGGTTTTCGAGCGAGGTCCTCGCGGTGGTCGAGCGCACATCGGAGGTCGATGAGCTGAGCGAGGGTCGTCTCCCGCCAAATCTACACGTCGAGACCGACATGGCCTTCGGCGGCATGATCGCGTCGGGGGCGAATCGACGCTCCTTCCGCTGGCTTCCTGACCCGCAGTTCCATTCCCAGGTGAACTACGAGAAGAAGACGCCGTGCCTGCTGGATGTCGGTCCTGACCTCGGCCCGGCTCAGGACATACCTCCCGGAGGGAGCTTCGAGTCATTTCGCGCGTGGATTTTGACGCACGACAGCACGGAGCGCGAGCGATGCGGGCTGGGGATTCGGCGGATGTATCGCGTCATTGCGCCATGGGTTACCGAGAATCCGCTGATGATGCATCTCGTCTCCTCACGGGGCGAGGCCGTCACGAATGCCATCGAGCAATGCGCCGCGGTTGGTTTCGAGATGTTGATTCTCAGCTTTGGGAGCGGCTTCGACATGGAGAACGAGCAGCCTGCGACCTTGGAGCGCGCGCGGAACTGGGTCGCGCACGCGTGCAGCAAGGGCATTGAAATTGGCAGCTACTCCCTGCTTGCGTCGCGAAAAGTCGGCGGCGGAAACGACGTGGTGATGCCACCCGGGGAGAAACCGGTTTTCGGAAACTCTCCGTGCCTCGTGAGCCGCTGGGGCACGAACTATTTCCGCCGTCTGTATGAGTTCCATCGCAAGAGCGGCTTCACGCTCCTGGAACACGACGGTTCGTATCCGGGCGACTCCTGCGCGAGCACCGATCATCCCGGACATCACAGCCTGGACGACTCGCGCTGGAATCAATGGCGGGAGATAGCCGGCTTTTACCGGTGGTGCCGGGAGGAGGGCTTCTACCTCAACGTGCCGGACCATTACTTCCTCTCCGGATCGTCAAAAACGGGCATGGGTTATCGCGAGGTGAACTGGTCCTTGCCCCGCGAGCAACAGGTCATCCACACGCGACAGAACATTTGGGACGGCACGTGGCAGAAGCTCCCGACTATGGGCTGGATGTTTGTGCCGCTCACGGAATATCAAGGCGGGGGCAAGGCAGCGACGATCGAACCGCTGGACGAACATCTCGATCACTACGAACGCATGATGGAGAGCAACCTCGCGCTCGGCGTCCAGGCGTGTTACCGCGGCCCGCGCCTGTTCGACACCGAACGCACCAAGGCGATGGTCAAATCGAAGGTGGATTGGTTCAAAGCTCACCGTGACATCCTTGAAAGCGACCTGATCCACGGCCGACGCGCCGACGCGCGTGACCTCGACTGGATGCTGCACGTGAATCCGAAACTGAAGGAGAAGGGCATGCTGGTCGTGTTCAATCCCCTGAACGAACCGGTGACGAGAAAACTCCGGGTGAACCTTTACTACACAGGGCTAAGAGACCTGGCGCGAATCCGCGAGCAAGGGGGCGCAGGAAGACGGTTCAAGCTGGCGCGGGATCATTCGATCGAGATCCCTGTGACCGTGAAGGCACAAGGGATGAACTGGTTTTTGGTGGAATGAGGTCCTTCACAACGACTCCCATAGTTAGATCGATGGATCCCAAGCGGGCATAGCCCGGGCACCCAAAAGGGATGGACAACGAACATGGGCACAGGCTTTTCGTCAGTCGCTTGCTTGTCGGACGCGCCGCTCGTTGTCCACCCTTCAGGGTATGCCTTCGTGGGCGGACGTGAGCAACGCCAGCGAACATTCTCCTCGTAATCGTAATCGTAATCGGTTTTCTTTCCGTGTGCTCGGTGTTTTCCGTGGTTCTCACCATTCTTCGGATCTTCTCTCTCACCGCAAAGGTCCCCTAGCGGGCTTAGCCCGAGCACCGTAAAGGCTTCATTTACTGGACGATGGCTCGGAAGAACCGGTTGGTTTCCACACCGACTTCAAAGGGCACCTCCACGCGCAGGTTTTGAACCTCAGTGGACTGGTAATTGTTCACGACAGGCCCTGGATTACCACCCGTCATCACTCGAAAACTCAGCGGCTTCCACTGCTCCAGGTCCGAGGAGGACTGGAGTGTGTAGTTGCGTCCACGAACTACGAACAGTTCGAGGCGCGAGTTCTTGTCCACCACCTCCACGATCGACAACCGGAAACCGTCCACCGGGTCGAAGGCAAAGGTTCCAGAAAGGTACTCATCCCTGTTACTGATCCCATCACCGTCCGCGTCAGAATTCCCATCCTTCGGGTCTCTGGGATTCAGTCCATTCGCGATTTCCCAGGCATCGGGCAGACCGTCACCGTCGAGATCCACACCCAGGGTCAGGTCGAGACGGGTGTTGCCGGAGGGCTCGCCCAGTGGCCTGGGAAGGGTCATCTCAATGGGAAGGTAACTGTTGGAGCGGATCTTGACCCTGATCTGGAAAGGCGCGCTCTGCGGCAGACCTGTAACTGGGATGGGACTGACTTTCAGGCTTCGGCCGGACTCCATGGGAACGATCAAGCGATAGTTGATGCCTGGCTCGGTGGAGATGGCGACAGGAGCCGTTGTACCAATGCCGTTGGTGCTCTGAATGAAGACGGTGGCTTCGCTCATGTCGATGGGCTCACCGTACTCATCGCGCACCATGCCATAGAACATGTGGTGCGGCGCGGGCGGATAAGCGAGAGCACTGGAGAACAACCACAACATCCCGGTCAGGGTGACGATGTGTTTCAAGGTCGATGAATTCATGATGGATGCTCCGTTTCGTTCAGTTCCCGGAATAGGAGTAAGTGACAAAGTGCAGTTTCACGTCCGTCACCGTGCGCACGAAGCGGTCGATTCCTTCGTTCGGATTGGCGAGCAGTTCGCGGCCGGGAATGACGATCTTCCACTTGCTGTTCCAGACCGAGCGGCCGATCAGCCGGTTGTTCGTGAACTGAGAGCGCTGCAGACCGCCTGTCGTCGTATAGATGCCCGGACTGAAGACGCTGGCGGACGACACCGGCCGGAAAGCCTGGTGCTTGCGCACGGTGAACGGCGGCTCCGTGAGGGAATCCTCGGATTGCCAGAGCCGTTTCGAAGAGTAATCCGATCCGCCAATGTTGAACGGCAGCGGAATGGCCACATCATTCACGTTCCACGTGCGGATGTCGCTCGTGTCACCGAGGAGCGCCCCGCCTACCTGCACCAAGCCTGCGGGGGTGACTCGCTGTTCCGAGCGCGTATCGAGGAGATGTTGGCTGTGGCTGAAAAGGCGGAGGCCTTCATAGACGACTCGCCGGCAGTCCATCGTTTCCTCCAGTCAGAAGCGGTGAAGGAGCATCCGGCCGAGTTCACGGAACGGAAAGGCACGCGCATTGGTCCCTACACCCTGCTCCAGCAGATCGGCGAAGGCGGATTCGGCGTTGTCTGGATGGCGGAGCAAACGGAGCCGATCTCCCGGAAGGTGGCCGTCAAGGTCGTGAAGGCGGGAATGGATACGCACGAGGTGCTGGCGCGCTTCGAGGCCGAACGTCAGGCGTTGGCCATGATGGATCATCCCAACATCGCCAGAGTGCTCGAGGCAGGAGCGACCGCCAGCGGACGGCCCTATTTTGCGATGGAACTGCTCAAGGGCATTCCCATCACGAACTTCTGTGACGACCAGCAATACGGAGTACGGAAACGCCTGGAGTTGTTCCGGGACGTCTGTGCCGCCGTCAATCATGCCCATCAGAGGGGGATCATCCACCGGGACATCAAGCCGTCGAACGTGATGGTGACGTTGCACGGCGACAAGCCGGTGGTGAAGGTCATCGATTTCGGGATCGCCAAGGCCACGCAAGGCAAGCTGACTGAAAAAAACCTTGTTCACCCGTTTCGAGCAGTTCCTGGGCACGCCCGCCTACATGAGCCCGGAGCAGGCCGCAATGAGCGGGCTGGATGTCGACACCCGTTCGGACATTTACAGCCTGGGCGTACTCCTCTACACACTCCTCGCAGGTGAGCCCCCGTTTGACAGCCAAGCCTTGCTCTCGGCTGGCTACGATGAGATGCGGCGCATCATCCGGGAGGAGGATCCCCCGAAGCCCAGTACGCGCCTGACAAGGATGCGCGCAGGTTCAGCTGCGGTGAAGTCAGTCATCTTCCCGTCCGCCATCGTGGGTGAACTGGATTGGATCGTGATGAAGGCGATCGATAAGGACCGCACGCGTCGTTACGAAACCGCCAACGGCCTGTCCGCTGACATCGGGAGCTATCTTGCCGACGAGCCGGTTCAGGCGGTGGCACCCAGCCCAGCTTATGTTCTCGGCAAGTTTATCCGGCGCCATCGGACCTTCTTCCTGGCTGCGTTCACTGTTTCGCTGCTTTTGATCGTGGCCACGATCGTAAGCGTGGGGCAGGCGATGCGCGCCATACACGCCGAGCGGCAGGCAAGAGTGCACGCAGAAGCAGCTCAAACCGAAGCAGCCCGCGCCAACGAACAACAGCGTCTCGCGCAGGACAATCTAGCGAAAACCCGACAAGCAATGAGGGAAGCCACAGCGCACCGCAATCGTGCTGATCGCGAAGCCGAAGCCGCCCAACAGAATCTCTACGATGCGGAGATGCACCTGGGCCGGCAGGCGTGGCTGGGACACCGGGGGATGAGCAGCATGATGGAGTTTCTGGAAAAATGGATTCCTACCAATGGCGCGCCGGATCGCCCCGGATGGGAATGGTTTTATCTGAAGTCGCTTCCATACCAGAACCAACTCAACCTCTCGACGAGTGGAAGCTCAGAATTCGGCAACACGGTGGCCTGGCACATCCCCAGCAAACGACTCGCCACCGGGAGCGGCAACGGTTCGATCCAAATCTGGGACGTGGATGGGGAAGAGGTGATGCTCACCTTGCAAGGTCCGAAATCTGGGGGCCAGTACTGGGGAAACCGGTGGATGGAATGGAGCCCCGACGGAACGAAATTGGCGACTGGTCACGACGATGGAACAGCCCGCTTGTGGCTCCCGACGGCAGGGGGGAAATTTCGGGAAATAGGAAAACACGAATCCTCAATCCGCACGGTGGCGTTCAACGCCGACGGTTCTCGTCTGGCAGCCTGGGCGGCCAACGGAGCCATCAGGATCTGGGATGTTCATACCGGCCAACTCAAGGCCGACCTGTTGCGCCCAGACACGACAACCGCGGGCGCCTGGAGTCCAGACGGCAGGACGTTGGCCTCGGGTCATGAGGATGGAACGGTGACGTTTTCAGGATTTTCCTCCAACTCTCCAATCAGTGAGCTGCGAGCCCATGGCGACAGCATCTACCATGTGGCGTGGAGTCCTGACGGCACACGAATCGCCACGACGAGCGCGAATGACTTCTTCGTGAACGTCTGGGACACAGCTTCGCGCACCAAAGTGCTGGGTCTACTTCGGCATTCTCATGGCATCACATCGATCATCTGGGATCCAGATGGCAAACGACTCGCCACCGGCAGCATGGACGAAACGCTCAAAGTCTGGAACACCGCGACCGGCCACGAGGAGCACACTTTCCGCGGACACGGCATCACCATCGCCTCAATGGCGTGGGGACCGGACGGATGCCTCGCGTCGATTGCAGCCGATGGCAGCCTCCTGGTGTGGGCCCCCCTTCGCAATCAGGAGTCGATCGTGCTCTCGGAAAAGCGAATACGTGCCACGGCGGTCACGTGGAGTCCCGACGGCCGACGCCTGGCAGCCGGGAGTGACGACGGGGAGATTCGGATCTGGGACCCATCGACCCAAAAATTTCTTCTTACTCTGAACGGGCATGATGCACGCCAGATGAATTCGCAGTTTGGCCTGATCCAGTCCTTGGCCTGGAGCCCGGACGGCGCTCACCTCGCCTCCGCAGGCATCGACGGTGCAGCCAGGATTTGGGATACCCGGACTGGACGCGAAGTTTCTACTCTACCGGCCGACTGCGGCGCAATTTGGTGCATCGCATGGAACCCCGGGGGAACGAAGCTCGCGACCGGTTCGCAGGACGGGAGGATTCGTATTGTTGAAGCATGGAATGGCGCTGCGAAGGTCCGTTTCATCGACGCCCACAGCGGCCGGCACC
>VHDG01000043.1 GCA_016871475.1 Verrucomicrobiota bacterium | reverse complement strand
CGAGTGGTAATTCGAAGTTCCAAATTTGGTGAGGTGATGGTGATCTACCGTGTAGGCAAGGAATATGTATCCATTGTCCCGGAACCGTGGATGCAACGCGAACCCCAATAGTCCGTGGTCACGCCACCCTCCCACTTCTTCACTGATGTCGATCAATGGAGGCGATTGCTTGGCACCGTTTTCGAAAATCCAAACTTTCCCGGTGCGTTCCCAAATATAGGCACGCCCGTTTGAAGACTTTTGTTCCGACTCAAATGTCAAACCCACCGGCTCAGTCCAGGGACCTTCAAGGGCCTCCTCGGAGAATCCAGGGGGCAAAGACGCTGCCCGATGCTCGCGTGCAAAGATCAAAAGCAGCAAAAGCAGAAGGATGAGCTGCCCAGCCGGCTTCCTGTTCCAATCGGCTGTTGTCGGCTCAAGACCAGAAGCAATGCGGATGAGCGGTTCGGAAACCATGGCCACGCGACTGATTGCGGAACGCCCGTACGAAACCACAAAAAGTCACTCAACGCGAGTGCCATTCAGGAAACGGCCTTTGTGCATAGCCAGCTCACTTTCTTCGACCCGGTCCGTCCCCCCGCCCTCCCCTACTCCCGTAATCGTAATCGTAATCGGCCAGTCGTTCTCGATGACAAAGCCTCCGTCCTGGAGGCCAGCTAATGACCTGTCCCTTTATTTATCCCGACCGGAGCAGCCCCGAGCGACGGGGTGATGTCTCTGTGCGCTCTGCCGGCTCTCCCCGCGCAATAGGACCTTGGTCTTCCTCGTGGGATAGAGGTCGTATATCCGGGTGACACGGATTAGGGGCGGGTTTGGGCTGACTGGGTTCCATCTCTTGTTCATGAAACTGTCGTGGAAAATCTCCAATGCCCACGTGCCCCATTTGTTCAATTCCTCTGCCAGCGGTCAGGCAGCACGAAGGTTGTTATTACCCCTGCAGCTCATGCGATGGACGTGCACTGAGCTTCCTCATGCCACGCGTCTTTTCGGTGATCAGATCACCACAAAGACCCTCCGTCTCATGAACGTAGAACCTGTAACAAGCAGGTTTCGTTGCCCCTTTTGCTCTGAGCCGGAACGATTCAGTAGGCCAATGACATTCTCGCCCTGACTCGGTTGGAGGAATTCAACGCCCGCGAGGAAGCTGAGCGGAGGCAAGCCCGGAAGAAGAGGCGCTTTGGTGGGCTATTCGGCGGGACGGAAGATGCCGGACCTTATGAGAAGTCGTGAGTTGGATCCAATGCCTTTCGGACAATCCTCCACTCATCGCTAGGTCAGACGAGGCGCAGGGTGATGGGGCCGGTTTCTTACGGAGGATTGGGTGCCCGCGGACTTGGGAGGAAAGAACACAGCTTGACCCCTCGGTCTCATTCGTCTCCTATTTTTCCATATGTCGAGCCCATCAACGGTGGAACAACTTGCGTCGGTGCTTTTTGCACTCGCCGTAATTCACACGTTCTGTGTGAAGCGATTCGCCCATTGGGCACACGCCTCGCCCCCTGGATCCATCCGACAAAATGCCCTGCATTTTCTGGCTGAGACCGAGGTGGTGTTTGGGCTCTGGGCTACCGCCTTGTTCCTGGGGATCGCAACAGTGAGCAAATCAGTTCAGGACGCAGTGGCCTATATCGGAGGACTGAACTTCACGGAACCGAAGTTCGTTTTCCTTGTGATGGTCGTGGCGGCAACACGGCCGGTGGTGAAGCTGGCGGAGGCGTTTATCTCCCTGGCAGCACGCGCACTGCCGCTGGGGGAGAGCGTGTCGTTCTACGTGTCTGCCCTGTTTCTGGGACCCTTGCTGGGGTCCTTTATCACCGAGCCGGCCGCCGTGACGTTATTGGCGATGGTGCTCAAGCGACGCTACTTCGATCGCGGCATCTCGACCCGCCTGGCGTACGCAACTCTTGGTTTGCTGTTCGTCAATGTTTCCGTCGGCGGCACCTTGACACATTTTGCCGCTCCACCCGTGCTGATGGTCGCCGCAAAATGGAACTGGGACACTCCCTTCATGCTCACGCACTTTGGATGGCGTGCAATCGCCAGCTGTGGCCTGTCCACGCTATTGATGACCCTCGTCTTCCGAAAAGAGCTGATGCAGATACCGGTGGACCGTGACACAGGTGCCCATGTTCCAGCGTGGCTAACCTCAACTCATGTGGTTTTCCTCGCCCTCGTGGTCGCATTTGCACATTACCCGGATGTCTGCCTTGGGATCTTCGTCCTCTTCCTGGGAGTAGTGACGGCCACGATGCAGTACCAGGATCCCTTGAAACTGCGCGAAGGTCTGCTGGTCGGCTTTTTCTTATCAGGTCTGGTCACGCTAGGATCTCTTCAGGCCTACTGGCTCAAGCCCCTCATCCAAAGTCTCAGCGGTGGGGCCATGTTCTACGGAGCAACCGGTCTGACCGCGCTGACTGACAACGCCGCGCTCACCTATCTCGGCTCTCTGGTGGAAGGGATCTCCGACGACCTGAAGTACGCTCTGGTAGCGGGTGCGGTGACTGGAGGCGGATTGACGGTGATTGCGAATGCCCCAAACCCCGCGGGGGTCGGCATCCTGCAAGGGGCCAAGGTTTTCAACAATGAAGGCATCAGCCCGATAGGTTTGTTGCTCGGGGCACTGATGCCCACCGGCGTCGCAGTCGCGTTCTTCTGGCTGGTTGGATAGCGCTTACCTCCCGCTCAGAAACCGTTTCACATCCCGATACACCTCGCGGCTGCCTGTTTTTCTTGGAGCACCCGGTGACAACGTGCTATGGGGCAGCCCATGCGTCAGTGCTTAACGGCATGAAAATACTGGTGATCTCACTCGCGGGGATCGGCGACACGCTCCTGGCCACGCCCCTCATTGATGAGCTCAAGGCGAGCTTTCCGAATGCCCAGCTCGACGCGCTTGTGATGTGGGCCGGCTCGCGCGACCTCCTCGCAGGCAACCCGGCTCTCCATCTGACCCATCATTTCAACATGCTGAAGGAGGGTCCCTGGAAAACGTTCCGGTTCTTGAGCAAACTCCGGCAGGAACGCTACGACGTCTCTCTCAACACCTATCCTCAAAGCAAGACTCACTACCGCGTCATCTCGCGATTGGCAGGGGCAAGGATTCGGGTCAGTCACAGCTACGACAACCGGAGCTGGTGGGACGGCTTCCTGGTAAACCGCGAACTCCCGCAAACCTATCAGGTTCATTCAGTCCATCAAAACCTCGGGCTTCTGAAGCTCATCGATGCAGAACCCCGGCTTACATCGCACCGCACGCGGCTTTTCCTGTCCAAGGAGGACGAATCCTGGGCGAAGGATTACCTGAGCTCCAACAACCTCTCTCATCGCAGGCTTGTCGCATGTCATGTGGGGTCAGGCACAACGAAGAACCTGTCAATCCGACGCTGGCCCTTGGATTACTATGCACGGCTGATGCGAAGTTTGCTGGGTCTGCATCCGGATGTCCGCGTGTTGCTGATGGGCGGCCCTGAGGAGCGTGGTGACCATGAATGGTTATTGGAACAACTCCGTGATTGTGGTGGATGCGTGCTGGCTCCTGACACACGGAACATGAAGCAGGCAGCAGCGCTGCTCTCCGACTGCCGGGCCTTTCTAAGCATCGACAGCGCCCTGATGCACCTTGCGGCCGCGGTTGAAGTCCCGCATCAGTTCGTGATCGAAACGGCCACGTTCAACAAAACAATCGAACCGTTCGCCCGGCCATACGTCCTGATTCCAAACCCGGCGGTCAAAGGCCGCAACCTTGACTATTATCGTTACGATGGCGAAGGGATCCGCGGTACGCGCGAAGAGCTTGAGGCGCTGATGCGCTCTGTTCAGCCGGAAACGGTCTTTGAAACGATGGCTCCCGCACTCACGTCACCATGATGAAAAAGTTTCTAGAACTTCTGGCCCGGATCTTTTTTCGATTTCGCGCCTACAACACCGAGGCGCTGAACACTCCAGGGCCCGTCCTGTTGATCCCCAACCACGCTTCGTGGCTGGACTGGTTGTTCATCGGTGTCTGTCTGGACGACGACTGGCAATTCGTTGTCTCGAGCGTCACCGCGAAAACCAGCTGGGTGCATCGAAAGATCATGATCAACCGCCGGACCTTTCCGATCGACACCACCTCGCCTTACGCCGTCAAGAGGATGGCGGAGCACCTGGAGAAGAAGGGAAGGCTGGTGTTGTTCGCGGAAGGACGCATCTCTCGAACGGGCAGGCGCATGAAACTCTTCGAGGGAACCGGGTTCCTGTTGCACAAGACCGGGGCGCGCGTCATCACCGCATTCATACGGAATGCTGATCGGATTCCCACTTCCCCGAATCCCAACCTGAAACAATGGTTCCCCAGAATCAGCGTTCACTTCAGTGACGCCCAGACGCCGCCGCGACTGGGGGAGATCAGCACCAGCCAGGCGCGAGCAACCCTCACCTCCTGGCTCCAGGATCGCATGGTTCATCAGGAGTTTGACGTGGAGCAACTAGTGGGGGCACCGACTCCGCTGGAGGCGGTGGTCGATTCAGTTCGCCAGCAGCCGGGCAAGACCATGCTGCAGGACATCTCCCAGAGTCTGAGCGGACGTCGGATCCTCACAGGGGCGGATTTGCTGGCACAGGAGCTGGAAACTCAACTGGCCTCGGGCTCCGGTCATGTCGGCATTCTGCTGCCAAACATCAACGCCACCCCCATCGTCGCTCTGGCCCTGTGGAGCCTGGGCCGGGTACCAGCGATACTCAACTTCTCATCAGGTCCCACCGTGATGGCATCGTGTGTTCAACTGGCGGGCCTGCGCGAAGTCATCACGTCCCGGGTCTTTCTTGAAAAGGCCAAAATCTCCGCTGAACCCCTGGAGAAGTCCGGAGCCCGCATCATCTACGTGGAGGACCTTCGGGAAAGAATCAGTCCTGGCCGACGCCTGCTGGCGCTGACCCGCATCTCGCTCAACCCACGTTCGCTCATGCGATGCCCACAGCGCGCAGAGGAGCCCGGGCTCATCCTGTTCACCAGCGGATCCGAGGGGATACCCAAGGGAGTGGTGCTGACTCATCGAAACCTCATCTCAAACATCCGGCAGACCCTCGCCATCGGGGATTTCACCGACCGCGACCGGGTCTTCAACTGCCTTCCACTCTTTCACAGCTTTGGGTTCACCATTGGAACTCTCCTGCCGTTGGTGCGCGGGCTTTACACGTTCCTCTACCCGAGTCCGCTCCACTATCGCGTAGTGCCCACGGCTCTTTACGACCGCGATTGCACCATCCTGCTCAGCACGAATACCTTCCTGAGCGGTTACGCAAGAAAGGCTCATCCGTATGACTTCCGAAGTCTCCGGTACCTGTTCGCAGGGGCTGAGAAGATCCAGGAGGCCACCATGGATCTGTGGATGAAACGGTTCGGTGTCAGGATTCTGGAAGGTTACGGTGCCACGGAATGCAGCCCTGTCCTTAGCATCAATACGCCTCAGCAGAACAACTCTGGAACCGTGGGGCGATTCCTGCCGGGAGTGGAACATCGTCTCGAGGAGGTGGAAGGGGTATCTGATGGCGGACGTCTCCTCGTCCGGGGTCCAAACGTGATGAAGGGCTACCTTAATCCGGAGGCCAACGCGGCGTTCCAATCCCGGGGTGGATGGTACGACACCGGGGATATTGTGAACGTAAACACCTCGGGATTTGTAACGATTCGTGGCCGGCTGAAACGATTCGCAAAAATCAGCGGCGAAATGGTCAGCCTCACTGCCGTGGAGGATGCGTTGGGAGGAGCGTTCCCGCAATACGGACTCCGATGTCAGGTTGCAGTGATTGCCAGGCCCGACGCGGATAAAGGGGAGAGGTTGATTGCGGTGACGAACGAGCCTCGACTGACCCTTGAGGAAATCCGCACCGCGATTCGGAGCAAGGGATTGTCCAATCTGGCGGTTCCGAGGGAGGTAACCGCCGTTCGAGAGATCCCAAAGCTTGGCACCGGGAAGATAAACCACCGCGAGCTCGAGAAGATTCTCGCTTGAGAATTCAACGGTCCCTCCATCCGCGACATCGGGTTCCGACCGAACCGACTTCCGGCTCCCGGTGGCTTGATTCAGTCCGGGCTCACTCAGGTTGAAAGATGATGGCTTGCTTGTTCACCGCTCAGGATCCGCGTCGCTTCTGCGAGAGCCTCAGGACCTCCCACATTCCCTGGAAAAATGACATAGGGCATCCCAGGACAGCGTGTTTCGGAGCCCAGCTCCCAGACCGGCACCCCTGGCAGTATCTGCCCCAGCACTTGTGCGCGACGGACTCCCAACGCTTTCGTGGCAAGATCGCTGGATGTGATGCCCCCTTTCGTCAGGATGAACCGGGGCGCCACCGCCAGACGGCTCACGATACTTGAAATCGCATCGGAGACCCTCCCGCTGATCGAAAGGCTTTCATCTCCTCCAGATCCCGGGATCAGATCCCGGCTCGTGTACAACATGATATCGTGTCCGGAGCGGAGAAATGCTTGCACGCTCTTCAACGCCGCTGTGATGACGGTCTCACCGTCATTGCCCAACAGTTGCGGGACGGATAGCTCGACCGCTTTCACAGAGCAGGAGCGAAGCAGGTGGTTCAACTGCCCTGTCGTTCTGGGCACATGCGATCCAACCACGATCAAGCCACCTACGGTCAGTCCCGGCTCGGCGCCGGAAGGTGTCCAGAGCAGACCCGGTTCCTGGCCCAGGATGGAAGCCACGAACTGCGCTGCCGTCCGGCATAGCCAGCGACGTCCTTCCAACTCCTCCTGGAGAATCGCACAAGCCACAACATCCAGATCTGACGGACGACAAGCATTGACGATCACCACCGAGCCAGGCGGTGTGGATTGAAGCAACTTCATCACAGCGTCAGGTCCTCCGCACCGAATGACTTCGATGGGGATGGATGTCACCTTCTCCGCAGACATGGCGCCTCCTGTCTTCTCCCTCACATAGTCACGAAGATTGGATGCCTTGTATCCAAACGCTGGATCCTTGGCGAAAGGGGTCTCGCCTACAGGAACCAGATCGGAACCCTCGGCGACATAATGGACGTCACCAATCGTGTAGCGGCCTCCTGCCTCGAAGTACGGGGCCAGGAGACATCCGTGAAAAGGACCCAGCTCAGCCGATAGAACGTCCGTCTCCATCGGAAAATGTCCCCGCAACGTGGAATCACCGCGACTTACCAGGATGAAAGGCTGAGCACCCGCCGCCTTGCGGAGATCGAGCGCGATACGTTGGTTGAGGGCAGCTGCCGCCGAGGGGACCAGGCTCCGCGAATTGGTCAGGAGGTAAAAGCATCGCGTCCTGTTCTCAAATTCGGTCCGGATAAGCTGCTCGTTCCAGACGGTCAGCACAGGCACATTGCGTATGGTCTGGGCGCCCGTTGGATCATCATCCAGGACGACGATGGGTCGAAATGGAGCAGACTCCAGCAAGTGCCGTATTTCAGCCCGCACTGGAGCCGGCCAGGGAGGCGGCAGCTTCGCAAACAAAGCGCTCTGGGCGATGCGCTCGCTCACGCTTCTTCCGTCGAGATGTTGGGCTGGCTCAAGCCCCCCGGTGTGATAGGGGTGCATCTGCTTGATGGATGGGTCGGTCAGAGGTTGGTCCGATCATCTTTGAGATGGATTCTGTGGAGACATACATCGACTTGTCGACGGGTGATCAAGCTCAGGCTTTGGGAGGCGAAGTCGAGTCCTAACTTCACTGCGAAATGGCAGTCACGCGAGGCACCCAGCCGCCGGGCTTGTCCCAGAGCGTCGCCGAGATTAGGCTCCCTGCTCATGCTCGTCATCGCGAATTTGTGCAAAAGCTACGGAAGCAAGACTCTCTTCGAGGAAGCCTGCTTTCAGGTGATACGCGGCGAGCGGCTGGGTGTGGTCGGACCGAACGGAGCCGGGAAATCCACGCTGTTCCAGATCATTCTGGGCGCTGAACAAGCCGACTCCGGCGAGGTGACTTTTGAACGGGGCTGTCGCGTGGGCTACCTGCCCCAGGAAAGTCTTCCCGTCCAGAATGAAACAGTCCTCGAACTCGCAACCACCGGGCGCACACGGTTCGATTCAGCATCGGATGGACCAGGCATCGATCATCACGAGCCCGAGGACTACCAGCTGACCGTGAGAGCGAAGCGAATTCTCAAGGGGTTGAGCTTTCGCGAGAAGGATTTCGACCGCCCCGCCCGGGAGTTGAGTGGCGGCTGGATCATGCGCGCGCATCTTGCCCGCCTCCTGGTCCAGGAACCTGATCTCCTGATGCTCGATGAGCCCACGAACCATCTCGATCTTGAATCGCTGATCTGGTTGCAGGGTTATCTCGAGCACTACCCGGGTGGCATACTCATGATTTCGCACGACCGGGAATTCCTCAATCGCCTGACATTGGGCATCGCGGAGCTGAGAGGAGGGCGGGTGTATCGGTATCGCGGTAACTATGACAGCTACCTTGAGCAGAAGGAGGCGTTCGAGGAACAACAGCTCGCCGCGTATAAGAGTCAGCAGCGGGAGATCGAAAGGTTGATGCGGTTTGTGGAGCGGTTTCGTGCTAAGAACACCAAGGCAGCCCAGGCCCAGAGCAAGCTCAAGCAGGTTGAGCGCATGGATAAAATCGAGGCCCCGGAGGATCTGTCGCAACAGATCAAGTTCCGCTTTCCTCAGCCCGAACGCAGCGGCCTCAAGGTCATCACGCTTTCGGGCATTCATCATGCCTATGGTGCCAATGTCGTCTACGCCGGCATGGACTTCGAAGCAGAGCGGGGTCAGCGGATCGTCCTCGTGGGACCAAACGGAGCTGGAAAATCCACCCTGCTCAAGCTGCTGGCCGAAGTCATCCCGCCCCAACAAGGCACCCGGACACTCGGCCACAAGGTGAAGTTTGGCTATTTCGCCCAGCACCGGGTTGAGATGCTTCAGGCTGGACGCACGGTTTTCGAAGAAGCGTGTGATACCCCCCAGCGGGTTACCGAGGAGTTCATCCGAACCGTCCTGGGCTGTTTCCTGTTCCGGGGCGATGACGTTTTCAAACCTGTGAGAGTGTTGAGCGGGGGCGAGAAGACGCGTCTCGCCCTGGTCAAGCTGTTATTGGATCCACCCAACCTGCTTCTCATGGACGAGCCCACAACCCACCTGGACATGGCAAGCATCGACGCGCTGATCTATGCCATGGATCAATTCGAGGGCACCCTGATCTTCATCAGCCATGATGTTCACTTCATCCGCTCGCTCGCGAATCACGTGGTGCATGTTCAAGGCGGCCGGTTGACTCCCTACCCCGGCGGTTACGATTATTATCTGGATAAAAGAAAAGCGATAACCCCGAGCTTGCCGGCACCGTCTGCATCTGATGCAGAGCAGTTGCCTGCGAAGACTCCAGGCAAGTCGAAGGAGGAGAGGAAACGGCAGGCGGAGGAGCGGCAGGCCTGGTTGAAGGAGCGGCGTGAAACCCAGCGCCTGGTGGAGGCGTTGGAAGGTCGGATTGCAGATGCTGAGAAGAGGCAGACGGAGCTGACTGAGGAGTTACAACGGCCCGAGGCGCATTCCCTCGGCGGCAAAGCGTTCGAACTGGGTCAGGAGCTGGCCGCCTTGGAGAAACAGCTGGCCGCGCTGACCGAAGAGTGGGCGCAAGCCGCGGAGCGATTGGCAGGCTTTGGAGAGCCCTGAGCAGCCACCGCGACTTTTCGCGTGTGCAGAACCCGGGTTGCAGTGTCCCATTGATGAGCGACGCTGCCGCCGCTATCCTGAGCCGCCGAACGTCCTGTATATGCCTGACAAAACAAGCTCACAAGTTGCCCGGGAACACCGGGAGTCGCTTCAGAAGGCCGTCACTGCCATTGAGCGACAGAATCTGGACTACGCCCTGACGATCCTTGAGCAGATCATCCTGCGCGAGCCGGGCTTTCTGGAGGCGCGACAAGTGCTTCGGGCCGCACAGTTCAAGAAGCACGGGTCCGGAGGAGGTTTCTTCAGGAAAGTTTTGGGGGGCGCAAGCTCTTCTCCGTTGATCGCCAAAGGGCAGCTTGCAATGCGCAAGAACCCTGTGGAGGCCATGCAGATTGCAGAGCAGATCCTGAGTTCGGATCCGGGTAGCGGCCTAGGAAACAAGATGCTGGCCGAAGCCGCGCTGGGCGCAGGACTCCCGAAGACCGCCTGTTTCGCCCTGGAAGTGGCTCGAAAGGGATCGCCTAACGATCGAGACCTGACACACAAGTATGCGCAGGCACTCATGGCAGCAGGACAGGTGGAAAAGTCGGAAGAGCTCTATCACCAGCTCATCGAGGACAATCCGAATGATCCGGAGCTCGCGATGGAGCTCAAGAACGTCACGGCTCAGAGAACCCTCACCCAGCAAGGCTACGAAGCTCTCGCGAGCGGCACAGGATCCTACCGGGACATCCTGAAGGACAAGGATGAGGCCGTTGCCCTCGAGCAGGCGAACCGGCAGGTGAAAAGCGAGGATGTAGCCGGCCGTCTCATCCAGGAGTACACCGCCCGTTTGCAGCGTGAACCCGGCAACATGCGGCTCCTGCGGGACATCGCCGAGCTTCATACTCAGAAGAAAGACTTCGAGAAAGCTCTCGAGGCTTATGCCCAGATCAAAGCATCACCGGTGGGGAACGATCCGTCGCTCGACAAATCCATCGCAGACACCCAGATGCGGAGGATGGATCACCTCATCACTCAGCTGGACCCCGCCGCTGATGACTATCCGCAGCAAAAGGCTGCGATCGAATCCGAGCGGACGGATTTTCAAATCCAGGAGTGCCGAGAACGGGCGAATCGTTATCCCTCCGACCTGCAGATCAAATACGAGCTCGGAGAGCTCTACTTCAAGGCGGGCAAAATTACCGAGGCGATCCAGGAGTTTCAGAAAGCCCAAACCAACCCGAACCGTCGGCTGCACTGCGTCGGTTACCTGGGCCAATGTTTTGCCCGTAGGGGAATGCACGACATGGCCTCCAGAAAGTTCCAGGAAGCTCTCCGCGAAAAAGCGGAGTTCGACGAGCACAAGAAGGAACTGATCTACCACCTGGGCTGCTCCCTGGAGTCCATGGGCAAACGCACTGAAGCGATCGATCAGTTCAAGCTGATCTATGAGATCGACATCGGGTATCGGGATGTCGCAGCGAAGGTCGATGCCTTCTACAGCTCAGGCGGCTGACATCAAGTGTGGCACCCCGCCAGGACATCACGCTCGCCCAAGGGTGGGGCGAACGGCTCGAGAGGCATCGGGCGGTCGTGGTCGAGATGCTCTGCGCAGACACGAAAGAAATCCGCCTCAGTCCGGGTGCGTCGCATATCGTGAAGGAACCGACCTGAGGGTTCCACTCCCAGGCCGATGTAGTTCAGATACTTCTTCATCTTCTCCACCTGGGCGGAAGGTCGAAAATCCGCCGGCCGTGTTTCCTCGTAGAGGGCCTGGATATATCCCAGAACCTCCCGTCCTTGGGGCAATGTTGGCTGGAGACCCTCGTCACGGTCACGGATCTGGCGGAACATCCAGGGATTTCTGATGGCCCCCCGACCGATCATAAGCCC
>VHDG01000042.1 GCA_016871475.1 Verrucomicrobiota bacterium | reverse complement strand
TGCCGGGAGGGTTGACCGTGTCGAGTTTGATGAGGGCCGAAAGGGTGCTGATGAGGTCCGTCCGGGCCCTGCCCCAATCCGGTTCGACGGCGGATCCAGAATGATTCCAGGCCAGAACCAGGGCACAGATCCATACGCTGAAGTGAGAAGAGGCGGTGGTCATGGCTCGACCTAAGCCGCATCCCATGGAAACAGCAAGTGTGGATCGAAATCGGACGCGCGGCTGCTGTCCACCCTTCGGGGTCTGCATCCTCCGGTTCAACGCGATTCGAACCCGATGTTACCAGGGTGCGCGCAAGCGAGCCTTGGCCTGGAGGCGGATCTCCACCCTCCACTCCTCGACGTTCGTCGGCCGGACCTTCCAACCCTAAACCGGCTGAGATCCGCTGACTCCCGTGGGGCTCTCTGCCTCCCGCAGCAGCTGTCGCAACGTGATCCGACTCGACTGCTCTCGCTCTTGTTCCTGCACTTTCCTCAACGAGGTCTCGAATTCCTTCAACTCAGGCAGAGGTGTCACTCCCGATCGCATCGCCTGCCGGATGTCATGGAGCGTGATGGCATCGACGTCGCGACCAGGCACGTAGCCGGTCATCGAGTCGTGTGTCACCTCAATCAAAAGGCGGGTTTCGACGAGGTCGCGCAAGACCTGGCTCACCCATTGTGAAGGGACAGAGAGGAGTTCGGAGTGTTCGGAGGCGGTCGGGGGCTGACCTCCTTGGAGGAAAACGGCCGCGCTGCGGGTCATCACCTTCACCGCAACCCATTCGCGAGACGCCTGGGTGAGGATCTCGGTTTGTTTTTCCTGATAGAAGGCGCGGCGGTTTTGAGCCACGTATGCGACCTGGGCGCCGAACAGAAGGATGATCCATGAGAAGTAGAGCCCGATCATGATGACCGGGACCAGGCCGAGGCTGCCGTAGATGTAACTTTGGGTCACAATCCGCGAGGCATAGAAGACACTGAGCTGGTTGTTGAGCTGCCAGAGAGTTCCCCCCAGCAACCCTCCCATGAATGCGGCCTGCCAATCGATATAGGCGTTCGGCATCAGCTTGTAAAAGGCTGTGAACGCAAGGATCAGGATCAGAAACGGCAGAAAGCGAAGCCCGAACTGGATCGTCTGACCGACGCTCAATGGAAGCCCGGCCAGGAAATCGCGGATGGATTGGAGGTGTGGACTGCTGGTGAGGGCAATCGCAGAAACGAGCAGGAGCGGGCCCAGGGTCATGGCGGCCCAGTAATGCACAACTCTGGAGAACCACGAACGTCCCTCCTTGATCCCCCAGATGTCGTTAAAAGTGTTCTCGATCCGGACCAGCATCCCGATGCCCACGAAGAGGAGAGCCACCGTCCCTGTCACTCCGAGAGTGCCGCTGCGGGTGTTCTGGATGAATTCCTGAATGCGTCCGGCAATCTCCTTCCGGGCTTCAAGAATGCGCGGGTCGTTTTGCAGCTGGCCGAACATCGGCTTCGTGTCGGGAGTGATGACGTTTACAAACTGTTGGATGAACTCCTCGATCCTTTGCTGGCCCTCCTGCTTGAGCAGCCCGCTGGTGACGCTGATCACGACGGCCAGGATGGGGATGATGGCCAGGAGATTCGAGTAGGCGAGGGCTGAGGCGCGAACCGGACACCGGTTGGCAACAAAACTCTCAACCACCCGGGTCCAAAACAGTTTGCACCTTTGCCAGGAAGTCAGAGGCGGCTTTCGGAATCCACACGGGCCCGCAGCCACCGAAGCAGAGGACGACTTCGGTGCGGGAGATGAAGAAGTTGTGGACTGCTGTGTTCCAGTCATTGGAGGCAGGTTACTCGGGAGCCACCGCCGTGGGAAGCCCCGGGGTGGGCATCAGAGCACTCTATTCCTCGGCCTCTTTCCACCGTGGAGCCACCGAGTTGGGGATGCCCATGTGGTCAAGCACACGTCCCACGACAGTATCCGCGAGCTCCTCCAGACTTTTGGGCTTCATATAAAACGACGGATTCGCCGGGAGGATCGTGGCGCCTGCCAGCAACAGAAGCTCCATGTTCTTCAGGTGAATCAAACTGAAGGGTGTTTCCCGCGGCACAAGAATCAGTTTCTTTTTCTCTTTCAGAGCAACGTCCGCGGAACGCAACAACAGGTCCGAGCCGTGTCCGTGCGCGATGCGTCCAAGGGTGCCCATCGTGCAGGGGATTATCACCATGACATCCGCCGCATTCGAGCCGCTGGCGAAAGGAGCATTCATGCTCTTGAGGTTATGAGTCTGAGCCCGTGGATCGAGCTTCAGCCCGTCAGGCAGCTCCTCCGCAATGACCTGATGCGCATACGAGCTGAACACCAGATTCACTTCATGCTGGCCGGCATCGATCCGGTCGAGCAGTCGCTGGGCATACAACGCACCGCTGGCACCGGTGATCGCGATGAGAATTCTCATGGGTTGGAAGAGGGTGGCTGCGGCGGCGGGCTGGCAGGCCCGGAGGGATTCCCAGCCCTTTGGGCGAGCTCCGCGACCCTCCGACGCGTTTCCACCAGCAGTTTCTCCAGCTCAGACACCCGGTCCGTCCAGGCCTTCAGGGGTGTCGCAGCAGATTGAACCCGGCTCGATAACTCTCCCACCTGGGTGCGAATCGCAGCGATGTTTTCGCCCAAGCGTTCTCCCGCAGCAGCGACGGCAGCGATCCTGTTGTCGGTGGTTTGGGATATATCATTGAACTTTCTATACCCATCCTCCGCGTAGCCTTTGAAGTCCTCTGCGAGCTGAAACAGTTGGGAACCGATGTCGAGGGCGTCGATCTCCACGAGGGCGAGATGATTCGAAAAGTTCCTCTGAAGGCGCAGGACCGCTTCAGCACGTATCTCCGTGCCGGTCAGACGTTGCGCGAGCTGAGAGCCTGTGGTTTGAAGGGCTTCGACACGGGTCTCGAGCCGTTTGATGGACTCGAATGCGGCCTGGATCTGGGCATTGAGCTCTCCGGATTTGGTGTCGAGGGTTGCGGCGGTTTCGGAGCGATTCTGTGCCCATTGGGCGGCCTGCTCGCTCTTGAGCTGATGAATCCACACGCCTGCGCCCGCGAGCAAAGCCAGGCTGAGGGTCACGACGAGGACCATTGCCAGCTTGGTTTGGGTGGACAGTTGCTCGGCACGGGCTTCGAGCAACCCCAGGCGATCTGAGAGGTCCGAGTCGGGTCCAGATTTCCCAACCGGCGAGGGAACATTTCTTGATGCTTTAAGGTCCATGAGTCAGCGCTTCACCCAGCAGGGCATTCAGCCACACCGGCAGCCCGCCAATGGCAGCCGGGGAGTTCTCCGGCTGCCAGGTCCGCTGGGAACCTGCGCGACGAGTTAGCCACAGCGGAAGCCGGCCGAAAACAAAAAGGTAAGGTTTTCACACAACCCCGCCAGGACCCACGAACGTCCGCTACCCCACGAAGCGCAGCAAACGGGTTGCGCGCTTCCGCCATCAGCTCTTCAGGCCGATGCTGCTGGATCGTTTGGCCACCTTGCGGCTGGTCTTGATCTTGCTCACGGTGCCCACGCTGAGATAACGATCGCGCACCTTGCCCAGGATGGTGTCTCGCCGGTTGTAAAGTCGCTTGTGCTTCCGAGGTTTTACCCGGTCGAGAACATAGGCGGTCAGCAGCGGCAGGGCCAGCGTGCTGTCCGTGTAGCAAACAACGGAGTCCGGGAGCTTGTCTGGATCCACCTTGCCCCAGCTCACCGCTTCAGCAGGTGTTGCACCGCTCAGACCTCCAGTGTCAGGTCGCGCATCAGTGCACTGAAGGAAGTAATCGTGGCCCTTCTCCTGGATCCCCATGACCTCCTGGATCTGAGGCTCGGTCTGCAGCATGAAGTTCTTCGGGCTTCCTCCACCCAATATCACCACACTGCTCGTGTGCCCTGTCGACTTGGCTTCATACACAATGCCCGCAGTCTGATTCACATCCCGATTGACATCAAACATCAGCCCCGAGCCTCGCATGGACATCGCAGCGACATTCATCCCGATGGAACTGTCGCCCGGGCTGCTCGTGAAGATCGGGATTCCACATTCGTAGGCCGTCGCCAGCACACTGCTGTCCTTCAGTCCCAGCTTGGCTCCCCGAGCATGGACGTACTTCCCGAGCAGATAGTGGAACTCGTCCGTCCCCATGGCTCGCTGGAACTCCGGACCCTGGATCACCTCACGAACAAAGGCATCCGTGTCCAACAAGACATTGTAGTCGAAAAGCACATCATAAATTCGAATCACGCCGTCGCGGTGCAGTGTCACATCGTCGAGGAACGGGCTGCCCTGATGGAGCGCCATGTCCAGGCCGAAGTGGAGGTCGTGGTACAAATTGGCGCCGGTGGAGACGATCCAATCCACGAAGCCGGCCTTCATCAGCGGGATCATGCAGCTCTTGCCAAGTCCCGCGGGAGTGAGAGCCCCGGTCAGGCTCATTCCGATAAAGCCGCTCTTCGGCAACATCTTCTCGGCCAGAAGACGGGCAGCCTCCCGCAGACGGCCACCGTTGTAGGCCAGGAAGGTGCTATCGATCAGATCGGCGGCAGAAACAGATTTTCCGATGCCAAGAGGATTGAGCCGGGGATAAGCGGCAAATTTACGGGAAGGACTGTGCGCGGATTTTCGGCTCATATTCGATTTGATTAGTTCGCGCTCATGTTTGGACGCGCGGCGCGAAACAGTAGAAGCCTGTTGGAGCTTGTAAATCCATAAAGCCCGTTTCCTTCCGCCGTTTCAACTTCGTGGAATCATCCAACGATGGAGCCTGCCCGAGCTGGGTTGACGGATCATGCGTTGGATGCGAGGAATGCGGCCGCACATGAATCCCGACTTTCAGACGGTTGACCCAGCCTCCACGTTGGAGGTTTGGGCACCTCGCTGGCTGGCGAATGGACGGGCTGGGTTTGCATCCATGCTTGAAGCAATCCGTTCCGCCCGGCTGTGCATTCAGCTCGAAACCTATACCTGCACCGATTGTTCAATCACGCGTTCCTTCCGCGACGCCCTGGTGGAGGCATGCAAGCGTGGAGTGAGAGTGAGGGTCCTGGTGGACGCATTCGGCTCCCTGGAGTTGGAAGGGTCTTTTTGGGCGCCTGTGGTGGAGGCCGGAGGCGAGTTCAGATGGTTCAACCCGGTTGCCCTTAAACGCATCGCCTATCGGAACCACCGGAAACTACTCGTCTGCGACCGGCATCGGGCTTTCATCGGCGGCTTCAATCTTGCCGAGGAATACGATGGAGATGGCGTGACCTCAGGGTGGAGGGATCTCGGACTGGAGCTTCAGGGAGGGATCGTCAGCGAGCTTGCGGATTCCTTTGAGCTGATGTTTCAGAAGGCAGAAACGCGACACAGCCTGTGGAAGAAACTTCGGCTGGCGAACAGTGAGACCGTGACCCAGGGGCGACAATGGAAGCTTCTGTTGAACATCCCCAGTTTCCTCCGCCGCACGATCAAACAAACCCTGGTGGCAGATCTGCAATCAGCACGGTCGGTGAGGATCATGGCCGCGTACTTCCTGCCGACGTGGAGGATCCGTCACGAGCTGCTCAAGCTCGCCCGGTCGGGAACGAGGGTGCAGCTGCTTCTCGCTGGCAAATCGGATGTCCGGCTCGCGCAACTTGCGGGACGCCGGCTTTATGATGTTTTTATGAAGGCGGGAGTTGAGATCTGGGAGTATCAACCCCAGGTGTTGCACGCCAAACTGGTCGTGATCGATGACGTGGTGTATGCAGGGTCCTGCAATCTGGATCTGCGGAGCTTGAACTTCAATTACGAGCTGATGGTTCGGGTGGAGGATTCAAAGCTGGCGGCGCAGGCCCGGCAGATGTTCGACGGAGATCTCGCCCACGCGAAGCGGATCAATTCAGCCACGTGGCGACATCAGCGCGGCCTGCTCACCAAGCTGCAGGAGAGAGTGTCCCATTTTCTCCTCGCCCGGCTCGATCCGTTCGTCGCGCGCTGGCAGCTGCGATTGCTTCGTTGATCAACGTGCAAGATCCGTCCTGGATCATTTCGCGAACTCGATGCACCGGGTCTCGCGAAGCACTGTCACGCGGATCTGTCCGGGATAGTGAAGCTCCTCCTCGATCTTTCGCGAGATGCACCGGGCAAGCTCATAAGCCGCTTCATCACTGATTTCCTGGGGTTGGACCATCACCCGGAGCTCCCGGCCGGCCTGGACCGAGAAGGCCTTCTCAACTCCCTTGAAGGACAATCCGATTCGCTCCAGGGACTCGACGCGCTTGATGTAGGTCGTCAGGGTCTCGGAGCGGGCTCCGGGCCGCGACGCACTCATGGCATCCGCAGCGCTGACCAGGATGCCCAGAGGTCCTTCCGGGGGAACCTCATCGTGGTGGGAAGCCACGGCGTTGACCACCAGGTGCGGCTCGCCGTGCCGGCGCAAGAACTCAGCCCCTACAATCGCATGGGGCCCTTCCATCTCCTGATCCAGAGCCTTGCCGATGTCGTGAAAGAGCCCGGCCCGTTTGGCGACCGAGGGATCCATTCCAAGCTCGGACGCCATCAAGCCGATGAGATGTGCGACCTCGATGGAGTGCTCGAGAACATTCTGCGAGAAGCTATGGCGGAACTTCAGCTTTCCGAGCACGCGCAACACCTCGGGGTGCACCGCAGTGATCCCCAGCCTGGCGATCGCTTCCTCACCCGCCTTCATAATGGTCTCGTTGATCTCCTCCGACACCTTCAGCACGATCTCCTCGATTCGTGTGGGATGGATTCGGCCATCCAACAAGAGGCGGTTCATCGCTTCGCGTGCGATCTCTCGTCGAATTGGATCGAACCCTGAGAGAACAACTGCGTTCGGAGTGTCGTCGATGAGGACCGTGATACCCGTGGCATTCTCAAAGGCCCGGATGTTGCGGCCTTCGCGTCCGATGATTCTTCCTTTCAAATCCTCGCTGGGGAGCGAGACGGTGGCGCTGGAGGATTCGAAGGAATGAGCCCCGGAGTAGCGCTGGATGGCGACGGTGATGATCCTGCGGGCTTTTTCCTCAGCCCGAAGCTTGGCTTCATCCATGATATGCCGGCTGAGATCGGTTGCTTCCCGCAAGGCGGAGTGCTCGACGTCCTTAAGCAGCTGCGCACGCGCCTCTGCGGTTGTGAGGTGGGAGAGTTCCTGCAAACGCTTTTGTTGCTCGTGACGGAGTTGAGTGATGGTGTTGCGCTCCTCCTCGAGGGCATCCAGCCGACGTTGTTGCTCCGCCTTCTGCTGGAGAAGCTCGCGTTCCTCCTGGACCATGCTTTCAAGCTGCTTGTTGATGAGCGACTCCCGCTCGTTCAAGCGCCGTTCGCCTTCAGCGACCGCACGGGTGCGGGATTCGAAAGTGGCCTCGATATCCTGCCGGAGCTTGATGCTTTCCTCACTGGCCCGGATCTGGCCCTCGCGGATGATGTGGCTGGCCTGACGGCGGGCATCCTCCCGAAGTGAGTCCCATTCCTTGCGGTGGGCTTCCAGAACCTTGCGTTCCTTCCACCTGAAGAGCCAGTAGCCAAAGCCCAGCCCAGCGACAAACAACGTCGCCCAACTTAGAATATTGTCTGTGAGCCAACTCATTCCGAACTTAGCAAACCTGTAGTCGTTCCAGCCAACGGCTGGGGGTAACCAGAAAATCGAGGGGAATATCGTGTGGTTCGGTGGGCACTGCAACCTCTACCTGCCAGTCAAATCCCACTCCCACGACCCAGGCATCCGTCCCCGCCAAGAGCCTGTCATAGTGGCCCTTACCCCTGCCCAGACGCCCAAACGCAAGGTCGAAACCTATGCCAGGCACCAAGATCAAGTCCAGTGGGTTCATGGATGACACCCTGCAAGTGTCGGCAGGCTCCCGAATTCCGAAGGCACCCGGCACCAGATCTTGTGCCAGATCGCGTATCTCCACCGGTTCGTAATCCCCGGATCCAGAACGGAACCGGGGCAGGGCGAGCCGCTTGCCGTCACGAAGCGCTGCCTCCAGCACCGGTCGAATGTCCGGCTCCGAGGGCAGGGGGAAAAAGCCCAGAACATATCGAGCTGCAATCCACTCGGCCCGGGCCTGAAGCCGGCCGCACAGCTGCTCGGAGGCGGTCCTGCGCTCCACTTCTCCATGACGCCGCGCCTCTTCTCTCAGCCGATGCCGCGCTTCTGCCTTCCGGGCCTGGCATCCCTCATCCGCACTCATGCCCGCTCCCTTTTTCGTGCCTCGGAGGCCAACGCGCGCCAACGATCGACCCGCTCCTTGATCTTCTTCTCGGTACCCTGCTCCGTCGGCTCGTAATAACGCCTCTCAGCCCCCAGGAAATCCTGTGGGGCAAAATGACCGGGCGCGTCATGGGAATATTGATAGCCTTTCCCATGACCGAGCCGCTCCGCACCGGCGTAGTGTCCATCCCGCAACGCCGCGGGCACCGGAAGAGTTCGACCCTTCTTCACATCCTCCAATGCCGCGTCAATCGACGTGATGCTTGTATTGCTCTTATGGGCGGACGCGATGTAGATCGTGGCCTCAGCGATCGGGATGCGGGCCTCGGGCCACCCGATGAACTCCGCGGCCTGATGCGCTGCGTTGGCCAGCACCAGAGCCATGGGGTCCGCCAGACCCACGTCCTCCGCAGCACAGATCACAATCCGCCGCGTGATGAACCGCGGGTCCTCCCCGGCATGAATCATCTTCGCAAGCCAATACAGCGCGGCATCAGGATCGCTCCCTCGCATGGACTTGATGAAGGCGGAGATCGTGTCGTAGTGGGCGTCGCCATCGCCATCGTAAACGATGGCCTTCTTCTGGACGCTCTGTTCGGCGATCGACAGGCTCACGCGGATGATGCCCGTGGGATCAGGAGGCGTGGTGAGGACCGCCAGCTCAAGAGCGTTCAACGCCTTTCGGGCGTCGCCATCGGAAGCTCTCGCCAGATGTTCCAGCGCCTCGGGCCCCACCTCCGTCCTCAAATACCCCAATCCGCGGTCCACATCCGTCAACGCCCTGGCAAACAGCGCCAGCACTTCAGCCTCCGTCAGGGGCCGAAGCTCGAAGATCTGTGATCGCGAGACCAGGGGGGAGTTGACGAAGAAAAAAGGATTGTGCGTCGTGGCCCCCACCAAACGTATCACTCCGCTCTCCACATCCGGCAGCAGGACGTCCTGCTGGGTCTTGTTGAACCGATGGATTTCATCGATGAACAGCAGCGTGGGCTGCCCCGTGTTCTGCAGGCGATGAACCGCCGAGGACAGAACCCGGCGCATGTCCGACACGTTCGATTCCACGCCGCTGAGACGCTCGAAGCGATTCCTCGTCTGAGCAGCGATGATTTGAGCCAGGGAGGTTTTGCCGACGCCGGGAGGGCCGTAGAAGATCAAAGACTGGATTCGATCCGCCTCGATGGCGCGACGCAGCAGCATTCCCGGTCCGAGGATATGGCTTTGTCCCGCGTATTCCTCCAGCGAGCGCGGGCGCATCCGTGCTGCCAGCGGAGCCGGACGCGCGGGCCGTTCCTCTGCTGTGGGCTCAGAGTGAAGCGGCGAAGCGTTCCCGGTTTGATTGAACAGATCGTCACCCATCAAGGCAGCCAACCTATACCACCCCCCGGGAGTGTGGAAGTCGCGTCTCGCAATCGTTTTGCAGGTCGGAAACTGGCGCACCTGTCCCGGTTTGCGACTCGCGCCCGGCGAGCTCCGCTTTCCCATTTTCCCCTTGGCCCTCCGGACCGTGGACCTTACGGTCCCCACCTCTAATCTATTTATGGCTAGACAGAATCAATACCGCTTTTGCTTTGGACCCTGGAACATCAGCGAGGGAGCAGACCCTTACGGCCCGCCTACCCGAACTCCGCAGTCCTTCGATTGGAAGCTCGACGCCCTGAAGAAGCTGGGCTTCGACGCCATGATGTTTCACGACGACGACGCTGTGCCGGATATCGACTCGAAGAGTCACGCCCAGGTCATGAAGGAGGCCCGGGCGCTGCGTCGCAAGCTTGATGATGCCGGCATCGCAGCGGAGATGGTAGCCCCGCGGCTCTGGTTCAGTCCCAAGACCATCGACGGCGCCTACACCAGCAACGACAAGAAACATCGCCAGTACGCGATCGATCGGTCCAAGCAGTCTATCGACATCGCCCGGGTGTTGGGCACGGACATCCTGGTCCTGTGGCTTGCGCGAGAAGGAACCTATCTTCGGGAATCGAAGAACGGGTTTCAGGCGATCGAAAGGCTGTTGGAGGCGTTCGATGCCATGCTCGCTCACGACAAGCGCATACGTCTGGCGATCGAGCCCAAGCCCAATGAGCCGATGGACCACGCCTACGTGCCGACCATCGGCCATGTGCTGGCAGTGGCGAGCTTGACTCGCGATCCCAGGCGAACGGGGGCTTTGATCGAGAGTGCGCACTGTGTTCTGGCAGGGCTTGATCCGGCGGACGAAATCGATTTCGCGATGTCCTTTGGCAAACTCTGGTCACTGCACCTCAACGATCAGAACGGACTCAAGTATGACCAGGATAAACCTTTCGCCAGCGCCAACCTCCGGTCCGCGTTTAATCAGGTCCGGGTGCTGGAACGAAACGGGTATGGAAAAAACGGGGAGTATGTCTGCTTTGACGTCCATCCTTTCCGCACCACCAAGCCTGAGCATTGGCTGGCCCACCTGGACAACAGCAGGAAGACTTTCCTGCGCCTGGTGGAGAAGGCTCGCAGTTTTGATGAGAAGAAGGCCAGGGCATTGATCGCGGACCGGGACTATCAAGCCCTGGACCAGCTGGTGATTGAGCATTTGCTGGGGCGACGCTGAGGATCTCATCCGCCATGTTGAAGACCCATCGAGCACGAAAAGCCAAGGCCCGCCCCAATCCGGGTGTGCGCATCGCCATTGTGGCTTCGCAATACAACGCGCGGTTTGTGGATGCCATGGTTGAAGCGGCTCGGAAGGAGTTGCAGCGCGAAGGCATCAAGGCGGTGGAGGTTGTCCGCGTTCCCGGCGCCTTTGAAATCCCGGTGGTGGCGTCGGCGCTCTGTCACAGACTGACTCCTCCGGTATCGGCGGTCATCTGCCTGGGTGTCATCCTGCGGGGAGCCACCACTCATGCGCAGCACATCGGGGAAGCGGTGACCCTGGCGCTTGTGGAGCTTCAGATTCGGCGTCAGATCCCGGTGATCCATGAGGTCCTGCTCCTGGAGGACACGAAGCAGGCGGAGGAGCGGTGTCTGGACCCCAAACGTTCACGAGGCATTGAGGCGGCTCGAACCGCGGTTCGAATGGCAGCCCTCATGCCCACCCTTGCCTGACCGGCCGAGCCCCAGCCTGACAATGAACGATCGCTGGATTCATGTTGCGAGAGAGGGTGAGAAGCTTGGGAAGTTCGGACTTTCCGACATCCCCGCGCTGGTGGACGCGCGGTTGTTGAAGCCTTCGGACGACTACTGGGAACCAGGAATGCCCGAGTGGCACCCTCTCAGCGAGCTGCCTGAATTGCGGGCGGTCGGGGCACGTTCGGAAGACTGGAAAGGCGAAGCCAAGGACGCCATCGCCGGAGCGACCGGGCTCCTGGCGCGAGGA
>VHDG01000041.1 GCA_016871475.1 Verrucomicrobiota bacterium | reverse complement strand
CCAAGCCAGACAGCGATCCGTCCATGTCGATGCAGCATGACTGCCTTTCCGCACCCCGAATCCGTGTCCGCCCTTCGCATAGATGTGCAGCTCCGCCGACACGCCCGCATGCTTCAATGCCTGATACATCACCACGCTGTTCTCGGGTCCAGCCACGTTGTCGTCCGTCGCATGGACGAGCATTATCGGGGGCGCATTGGTCGGGATCCGAATGTAGGGAGCCAGGGCAGTCTTGTTGGTTTCTACGCCGGCTGGAAGCTGTGCGACCAGATACCCCGGGTAGACCGACACTGCGAAGTCTGGACGGCAGATTGCCTTGTCGATCTCGTCGACGGGTTCGTATGCGCGTTGGTCAAACTGTGTGGCTGTCGCGATTGCCAGGTGGCCACCAGCCGAGAAACCGCAGATGCCGATCCGGTGTGGGTCGATTCCCCACTCGGCGGCTCGGCTTCGAACGAGGCTCACCGCTCGTTGCGCATCGAGCAGCGGCCCTGGCGCAGGCAACGCCTCGGGCTTGCCATCAGCAAAAGCCTCGTCGAGATCATGGGCGGCAGGATCGGCGTCGAGAGCGAGGATGGGAAGGGCTCGACCTTCTGGTTCACGACGCCCCTGCCCGATGTCGCCCCCGAACTACTCTCCGCCCCCGGCGGCGCAGCCCGGGCGCAGGCCGCCGCCGCCGCTCGGCGTGTCACCACCCTCGCCTCGGAACAATTGCGGGGCCGGCGTTTCCTCGTCGCCGAGGACACGCGCGTCAACCAGCTCCTTGTCCACAAGCTCCTACAAAAGCTCGGCTGCGAAGCCACGATTGCCGCCAACGGCCGGGAGGCGGTCGAACGCTTTGAGCAGGATTCCTACGTTCTGGTGTTGATGGACTGCCACATGCCGGAGCTCGATGGGTTCGAGGCGACGGCGAGGATTCGCGAGATCGAATCCTCCCGCCACCGGGACCGCCGGCCGATCCCCATCATCGCACTCACTGCCGACGCGATGGAAGGCGACCGGGAGAAATGCCTCGCCGCCGGCATGGACGACTACCTTTCCAAGCCCATCCGCTCGGGGGAGCTCGAAGCCATGCTCCTGAAGTGGTCGGGCGACCCGAACGCGCCGTCGCGCCGTGAGCGGAACAATCTCCTGGCGGGATTCCGGGTCGCGCACCCGGTTCAGAGGAATGTTCTCATTCCCCTGACTTCTCCGGACCTCCATGGCCGACTCGCTTTGAAGAGGTTGATTCCGATCCGTAACGGGGTTCTCGGCAAAGCGCCCTGTTTTCTCATCGTGAGTGCAGGCGGGGGGATCGTGGATATGGATTCTCGACGCGAAGGCATCATCCAATCAGGCCGGAAGCTCATGCTGGGTGTGCGGGACCGGCTGAAGTCTTCAGGTGACAAGCCGCTTCATTGGCGCGGGTTCACCCCGGTCCCTGGGGGTTGCCGGGTCACCATGAAGTCCAGTCGATACCCCCGTTGAGACTCATCGCGCGTCTGCCGTCCGATCTCAACCGATCTGTCCTTCGAACGCAGCGCGTTTACCAGGTAAACACTGAGATCCGGAAGGTGTGTGTTGGTGAGTGTGAGGGCGTGCGCTCCAGGACGCAGGCGATCAAATGCCCCAGCGGCGCGGACACGAATGGCTCCGGTCCCATCGCGAATCTGCGGGACGGGGGGCATCTGGACCGAGATCGGCGTGAGGGAGAGCCTTCGGTCGTCGAGACGTAGTGCCATGTCATTCAGCACAGCCCGCCCGTAACCTTCCTCCTCTGCCTTGCTGATCCGGCCATCCCGATCGGAATCGATCACCTTCAACACCCCGCCTGCCACCGCTGCTCCCGGTGTGATGTCCACGGCCAGCTCGACACGGTCGGTGAACACTCCCACCCGGATCGCCTGCAGACATTCATCCAGCCGGTGGGCTGCCACTGCGAGGACGATGCCGAACAGACAACCCGCTGAAATCAGGGTGCATCGCATCTCAACAAAACCTGTGAGTCATCGGGTGGTGAACTTCTTCCCGTAATCGTTGGTGGGGTCCCGATACATGGAATGGATGTGCATGGTGACATCGCCTCCCAGTCGCTGAGGGGCGTATTCGATGAACACCGTGGGGCCCTGGATCCTGAAATATCCCTTGCCGGCCTCCATGGGCCCGCTCCATGCGAACCAGGTGTCATTGAGGTTCCCACGGATCTCATCAAGCTTCGCAGACGCAGCCTCGTCATGAATGATGCCCGACCACTCGGAGATCAACTCGATGAGAATCCGTCTCTGGGTCTCGGTGAACGAGGAAGTCTTCACCCCCTCGGGCTGGATCGTTTCGCCATCGTGACCTGGACCGAGCACCATGTCTCGCATCTGCGATCCGAGCACAGCCTCCTTGCGTTGTGCTTCGGAAAGCATTTTTACCAGCTCGAGCGCCTTGTCGGTTTCGCGGCCCATGGGCCGCACGGTCTTGCCATCCATTGTGAAACGGGCGGGCTGGACGGCGATCAGGCTGGGAGTCAGCACCCCGTGAGGGCCGGCGACGGTGATGTTCAGGGCGAGGTGATGCCCTCCAAACTGAATCATCCAGGGCTCCGAGACCGACGGCTTGCCCATGAAGGAGATGAAAAACTCATCGCGCCCGAAAGGCGGGGCATTGCGTGAGGCTTCCTTGCGGAGGACCTCATCCGACTCGACGATGCCCACGACCTTTTCATAGCCCATCCGACTCAAGGACGCGGCGAGCAGCTTCATGGCGGCGTCGCGCTGGGATGCCTTGAGATCCCCCATGCGGAGGCCGCGCCGCTCCGCCATGTTGACAGGCAGATTGGACCATCGCTTCCTCTGGGCGGAATCGTTGAAGTCGAACATGACTTTGGAGCGCTCATCCTTGCTCAAGGAGTCCAGGAACAGCTGTGCGGAGTCAACAATGCGCCGCGTTTGATCCGCGCTCGCGGCGTGCAGGGATCCGGCCGTCCAGGCCGTGAGCAGAAAAAGGACACAGAGAGCGGCGAGGGGAGGGATCCTGGAGGGCTTGATGTGGTTCACGGGCGCACGCTAGATTCGACTCCCCGGCTGGGCAAACGAAATTGGGACGCCCGGGGACCATTACCCGAATCCGTGACCTGCATAAGGACCGTTGGGATCCGCATTGAGCCCCTGGACACGGATGGGAACCGCGACATGATGCTGGGTTGGCTTGTCCTGACGGGTGGCCCCGCCGGGTGATCGAGCCTTAAACTCTTGTGGAGTCTCAATGTTGGAAACGACACGAAGGCCTGTGTGCGAAGCGTTTGCCGCCTGTGTAGGAATTGGATTGGTGTTGTCACGGCGCTGGTCTCCCGCGGATGGAGGACTGGGATCGATCCAGGCCGATACATGAACACATCAACGACTTCCGCTCCCATGACGGCACCGCCTCCTCGACAGCCGCTCTCAGCGCCTCCGGAAAAACCCGGCTTCGATTCCACATCCGAGCAGCCACGCCGGACCACCAGCCCTCGCCTGCCTGTCGGCATGGCCAATGTGGGATTCTGGGTGGTCGCAGCGGTCGCTGGATTGGTCTGGTCCATTCCATCGCGGCAAGGCCTCGGGTATGACCAGCTCCTGGGTGTGCTGGTATCGCTGTTCGCAATCCAAACACTCTTCGACTTCCACGCCGCTCACCGGTGCGAGCTGGCTCCTAATCCGCGTCGCATCGGCGCCTTCCTGTCTGTGTGGGCACGCAGCGCGGTTGTCCACTGCGCGCTGCTGGCCCTGACGGGGACCGTCATTCTCCTCTCCTGGCGCACTTTTCAGAGCTTCGTCCCGGGGGTGTTGGGGATGTTGGGGTTGTTGGTGGTGGCTCGACCGGTGTTGTTGCGTCTGACAGGTGCGCAATGGCATTCACCGATTCACAGCGATGGGCTGGAAATAGTTCCCGTGAGCACGCCAGTCGGAGCATTTACGGGTGGTTATGTGGGCGTGAGCCGGAGATCACCCCTCCTGGTCCCGGTGGAGTGGATGAGCCAGCTGCCTTTGCGGGAGCTGGAAGCAGAGCTGTTGAGGCGAAAATTCCAGCGCTCCGCGGGACATCCGCTGAAGGCCGTGAGCGCAGCCATCATATGGAATGTCGCCGGGGCGTATCTCGCACAATGGGTGCTTGCAGGAAATCAGCTGCCGGCCATCCAGCTTCTGATCGGATTCGCATCGTGGATGACACTCTGGACTTTTCTGGGCCTGCTTGTGTTTCCCTCCTGGACGCACCGGGCAGTGTTCGCAACCGATCGTGCCGTGGGGGATTCCACACCGGGGTTGGGCGACTGGATCCGGAGGTTTCCGAGTCTGGTCGGGGAGGATGGACATCTGTCTGCACGAATGGAATCCACCTTCTATCCGATTCCATCTGCGGAGCGGCGTTTCGCGATGCTACAGCGTCCCACCCCCACATCTGTCTGGGGCGATGTCGCCCGGACAAACCTCTACTTTTCCCTCTGCGGACTTACACCGATCGGACGGGCGGTTCACTGCAACCTGGGACGACCGGTTTGTTGGATCCTTCCACCGAACACTTGAACGACCCGCATGCCGTCCGCACGCAGGACTGCTCAGCTGTCGGATGCTGGTGTGGTTCACTGCCATCCCGGCATAAGTCGTCGGTAGCAAGGCTTTCCCGTTCCACCCAGCGGCTCGGTGATTCGCTCTGCGCGGCCCGTGTTTCGAGTCTGAAGGTGGGTCAGCATCCGCCAGGGTCACGCCATCGACGTCCACGGTGGCGATGTGTCACCTTTGGGGAGTGGCTTTTTCGGGTCGTGGGATCATGGCCAAATGGAGGGCGGCTATTGAAGACGCCCCCCTGGAGTTGCGTTCCGGTACATCTGTTGCGGGCTTCGGTTCAGGCCTCGAGCACCAGATCCGCCGTGGTGCGGTCCTCGGGGAGTGATTTCTCCCCAGCGTCCGGTCTAACGCGAACGTCACCCTGAGCGCCAGCGAAGATTCGCGAGATCGAATCCTCGCGGCACCGCGACCGCCGACGCATACCTATTATCCCCCTCACTGCCGACGGGATGGACGACTACCTTTCCAAGCCGATCCGCTCGGGGGAGCTCGAAGCCATGCTCCTGAAGTGGTCGGGCGATCCCGAACGCGCCGTCGCGCCGTGAGCGGAACAATCTCTCGGCGGGATTCCGGGTCGCGGAGTTAGGAATCACCGAGGTGACATCCGCTGACTGCCCTCGTTCGTACACCGAGTTCCTACCAAACCAGTTAATCGCGGGTCCAACGGGGCGGCGCATCGGCGCCCCAGATGGGGTTTCTGCGGTAATCCCAGCCCTCGATTTTTTGACCGTAACTCAGTGTGAAACGCCATTGTTCATCCGTCAGCCGGGTTGGGCTTCCTTGCACATCCAGCTCGAAGTGGCTGGCCACGGGTCCCGCAAAGCAAATCTTTCCCGCTGGTGTATCGATCGCTACGTACATCAGAGGCGGAGAGCCCACTGCCTGATGGAGCACCCCGCCAGGGTCGCCGGTAAGCGGATCCGGGTAGTCGGTATGGACATCAGCAATGATGGAGGGTGAGGAGGCCGCTCCGAATTTTTCGTGAAAGCCGTTTGGCAATGAGTCTGCGAATTCCACGCGATAGCGAAGAGGAACGTAGAAAAGACTGGGATACCACCCGCTTTACAGGTTGATACCCCCCAGAGTATAACCCCAAGACATACTGTCCGTTTCTTCGATAAGTTTGGAGAGGAAGGTCTTCAGGCTCTCGGGAGGTTCCACGCGGTTGAGCTGATGCCGGGATACTTCACGGAGTTTGGCCACGGTGTCAGAGAAGTGGCGGAGATGGCTCGCGGCGTTGCTGAGGATCAGCCCGGCCGGAACAACAAAGGATCGCGAGTCATTTACGGCCGGAAGGCTCGCCAACCTCACCATCGGAAGATCCTGCACTCTACCGACCCTTTCCAGCCCAGAGGCCATACTGGTCCCGAGCGCTTGCATTCGATCCCAAAACTCGAGCCTCGGCTCGACATAAGCCGCAGGAAAATAGCAGAGGAAGGGGAGCGTGCTCGACTGTTTTGTGTATAGAATGGATGCATGCCTAAGATGCGTCCAGGAGGCCAGCTGACTGTTCAAGGTGTAACGCGACCAGGCAAGTGTTCTCATCGCTTCCGGATACTCGCTTCCCGTCGTGGGACCTGAAAGACCGCGCAGCATCCAAAGCCATCCGGTGTAAAGGCTCTGGTTCCACGCCTCGGAGGCAGCGGCGTCGACCGTGAGTCGCGCTGCAAGCAGGTTGTGCTGATATTCCCTCCCGTTTTGCCAGCGTGCCGGATGTGGACCGCTGGCTGGCGCCCTGATGCTGTCCGCGATGAGGGGAGCGACCGAGTCGTTGGCCAAAACTCCATACGCCACATCCAAAGCACTGGGCATGCGGCGAGTCAGGATGCTTCCGTTGCGCTTAACCGCGTCCATGACCACGCGCGTCATCAACCAGGCATCGGGCGAGAACCTTTGCCCGAAAAGATGAAACACTCCCGGAAACCTGGCCTCGCCCCAGCCCAGCCAGTAAAGGCCTGGAACGTTCTGCAACCCGAGTTGGCCATTCAGAATCTTCGCCTGGATGGCCCGCACCCGGGACTCGGATGCAGTTTCCGCCACCGAACTTATCCCCTCGGCGTGGAGGACGGAATCAAGCTGTGGCAGAGTCATCGAGTCAGTGACACCGTAGAGCAGTCGACAAACCTCCTCGATCAACTGCCAGTGCCCCTTCGCTGCTGTGTTCGAAGCCAGGTCCCGGAGAACGATGGCGTCCAGGAGTTCACGGGGGCGGGCCATTGCGGGAACCAGGTGAACGTGCGCCGCTGCGCCAGGACATCATCGGGGACATTGACCAATTCCAGCATGCCGGAGCGAATCCCGGAGAGATAAGGTCGCCCGGACTGGAGCCACTCCCCCGGTTGCGCCGCATCGAGACTGGTCAGCAGGCCGTAGCCCACCGATTGGAGTTGGTTGGGTCGGGCGAAGCTTCGGCGGAGGACTTGGCCGCTAATGTAGCGAGTGCCGTCGGACAGGAGAACCCGAATGTAGCCGCTCCAACCCACGTCAAAGGCGTTCACCACTGCCGATGGATCCGCGGCCGCCGGGCGAAATAGCCCATCGATGCGCACATCCCCAACCTCCACCAGGGCAGGATCCGTGAAGCCTTGGACCCGCTCGCCTTGATAGGTGACGAGCCAACCATCCCGATCGAGAACGAAGGCACCTGCTCGCGTCGCGAACGACTCGTCAGTGATCGGGTCGCGGACGATGAAGAAGCCGTCGCCTTGTATGCCGAGATCGGTGGGATTACGCGTCCAGGTCAGCAAACCTTCGGCCCGTGGGCCGGTCTGAAGGCTGGCGGACCAGGCCGTCAAGCGCATGGGTTCAGGGTCGATCTCGAGCTCGCCGCTGCGAATCAGGCCGAGGCCCGCGCTACCGGGAGGTCCGGGTTCGCTCCTTGGTTGCGCCGCAGCCTGACTTCCGTAGAGCCGGTAGGCCAGGCGGATCAATCGATCGGGCTCAGCAAAATTCTGGAGCAGGATCTGGCCACGAATAAACCGCGTGCCGTCCGCAAGCCGCACCCACAGTAATCCGGTCGAGTCGATTGTGAATGACTCAATATGGGCGCTAGGATCCGTCGCCGGCGGCGCGCCGGCCCTGTCGATCACGAGGTCGCCGTGGAGGGTCAGCGAGGCATTTTTCAGGCCTTGCACGCGAAATCCATGCACCGACGTCAGGTAACCATTGATGTCCACGCGGAAGTCCCCATGCCGGGTGACCAGCTCTGTGTTTGAATCCCTATCGCGAAGGATGAACCAGCCGGGACCATCGATGGCGAGGTCCGAGTGAGCCCCCGTGGTTTGCGTAACCCCCGTGATTTGGATGGCTGCCCTCACGGGCAGGGATTCGGCTACCAAAAGTGACCCGATGACGATCGCGATATGTGCGGTCTGAAACCTCCAAGGTTTCTTCATTCGTCTCCGAATACCAACGTGTCGATCGGAGGGCAATGAGTTTTCGTCTTCGCGGACTCTTCTGGCACGACCAAACTCAAACTCACGACGCCGGCGGCAACGGGCGCGGCTGCGCCGTGGCTGAAGCTTGGTGGATCAAACAAGCCGGTGCCGACAAAAGACGGTTCTACAATCAGCTCCCCTCCGGTGCCTCGGCCGCGAGGCGGCGGAACTTCGCCACGGCTTCGTCGTAAGCCTGCATCGCGTCGCCGCGTTCGGGCTCGCGGATGCTGTTGCGACGCTGTTCGCGCAAGCGTTCGATGGTCTCGATACACCAGAGCGCGCTGCGACGCGAGGCGCGGAGGGGCTCTTGGCCGACCTGGACGTTCACCGGGTTGGTGTGGAGTTGGGGAAACTGACGCAATGCCACCCAGCTGCTACGCTGGATCGGCACGCGGAATCGCAACGGATGAACCTTTCCATCGGCGGGCACACGCGCCGACGCAACGGCCCGTCCGTTAACGACGATTTCCACGACGCGCTCGCCGCCGTTCGACATCGCATCGGTGCGCGAGCCGTGGAGGGTGACCGTGTCGCCACTCCAGTGTTTGCCGTCGGGCGGCAGCGCGAACCCGTGCGCGACCAGGGCGGGCGTTTCGGCGGCAAAGGCGACTTGGGCTTCGATGGACACGTCGCCCGGTGTGTCGAGACTGACTTCGCCAAAGCCAGGCGCGGTTCCATTCACCTTGAACGCCAGCGCGTGCGCGAAGCCATCGCTTACGTACGAACGCCCGCGCGCGAGGCCGTCGCACCAGGCGGCGAAGTCGAGGCGCTTCTGGCGGCCGAGCTGCACATACACGCGCCCCTGGCCGACGCGCTCGCCGCTCATGCAGGGAAAATCCGTCTCGCCGCTGACCTTCAGCGGGAAGCCGCAGTTCATCAGGTGATACCACATGTTCCACTCGGCGATGCGCGGCGTGTCCATCGCGCTGATGAAGTCGCACACGCCATGCGCCACCGTCACGCCAATCTCCATCGCGCCCACGCCGTTCATCGGGGGCACGGCAAAGTTGGGCAGCTCGCCGGCGGCTCGCTCGTGGGCCGCGGCCAGTTCGGCCTCGGTCAAGACGCTGTCACGGTCGTCGTCGATGTCCCCGAAGGCGAACGGCAGCAGTGCCGCCGTTGTTTCTGCCGCAGTCAGTCGCACATCGCCGTCCGCGTCATGTTTCTGAAGGAGTCGCTTCACCGCTGACTGCGTGTGAATTTCCAGTCCGCTCGCCGAGTGGGCGTAGCCTGTGAACCCGCCTTGCTCCTTCGCCCAACGCATCACGGGCAACGTCCACGACGGCCAGCCCTTGGTCTTGAGCCCCTCCGAGCCGGGATACGTCTGGTCTTTCAAGTTGAGCAGGCAGACGTGGCCAAGCGCGTCCGAGCCAAACCCGCTGATCTCCAGATCGTATTTCATCACCGTGAGCGGCTTGCTCAACCGACTCACACCCGGCGCGAAAAACTTCCGCTGATAGTCGAAACACGGCCCCCACGTCAGCACGCAGCCCACGTTCAGCCCTTCACCCTCGACCTGCTTGAACATGTCCTCCGGCATCACGCCTTCGGTCGGACTCGTGTAATGCGCGCAGCCCGCCCCGTGGATGTGGTGGTCGCCGCTGTAGAAGCCGGACCCGGCGGGATCAATCCAGCGCTCGAGCTGGAAGGAAAGCTCGGCTTTCGCGGTGCGTGGAATTGTCTCCTCACGCCGTTGCCTCCGATACTCCGGGCCGCGGACGGATTCAACCGTGAGCCTGCCAGGGGGCAGCAGCACGATGTCGCCGTCGCTTCGATAAACTTGCGGCTGGAAGTAGAAGTCCGGCGCGAGACGCTTCGCCTGCGGCGGATGCACATGGCCGGCGGCGTCACGGAAAATGAAACTCGCGGTGGCCGGCGAGCCGTCGTGATCGCGCACACGCAGCTTCACGCGCACGGCGGGCTGGATGTCGAACAGCACGGGCACTTCCGCGCGGAAGCCGAGGTCTTGCGTCGCTCCACCCACGTCGAATGCGATCGTGGCCTCGCGCTTGCCGGCGTCGCGACTGTGGATGAGCGCCAGCGCATACTCCACCTCCAGGCCGCTCAGATGCGGCGTCATCGGCGGACGCGCGAACAACGCCACGTCGAGGAACGCGTTTGTACCTGCCGTCTTTGTCTCGGTTTCGCGCAGCGACTCGCGCTGCATGCGCTTGGCGCTGAGGGGCGTCATGCCCGCAAAGACCTGTCCGGCCTGCGGACTGGTGAGGCGAAGCTCCTTCGTGACCGTGCTGAGATTGACGACCTTTACGATGACCGGGGTATAGCCACCCTGTTGCAAAACGGCCTTCGCCGGTCCGCGCCGCGCCTTGACGCGCGATTCGGGATTCAGCTCCACCACGAACAGCGCGTGTTCATCCAGCAACTGCTGCAGCCGATCGGCGTCGGGCTTTCGAGCGGCCTCGGCGATGGATTGTTTCACTTCCGGCGGCAGCGACGCTCCCATGACATCGAGCGCCTCCACGAGCCGCGTCACGTTCGCGGCCAGCGGCTGCGCCTCCACGGGAACAGGCGTCACTTGTCCGGCAACAGAGCCAGGATGGAGCAGCGCGGCTATCGCGGTGACAGTTGCCGCGGCCAGCTTGAGCTTGCCGAAAGTCCCTCGAAGGTGCAGGAGTCGCCTGAAACCGATGGCGGAACAGAAATTCATGAAGCGATTGGAGGGATTTCGCATTCGTCGATTGAGCATGGGCAGACGTTTTCGGGCGAGCCCGGGTGAATCAAGGCGATTGTTGCTCTGCGGGACGAGAAAACGCATTGGAAAGCGCCTTCCGGACGCTTCGCTGCTGGGCAGAGCAAAGGAGTAATGAAGAGACGACCGATCCATGTGGTTTCACCCACTGGGTGAACGGCGGCACGGAGAGGCGGCTTACCAGCCGCCGGGGTGGCAGGGCGGCTGGTAAGCCGCCCCTCCGGTCTCCAGTCCGCAGTCCGCAGTCCGCAGTCCGCCTTTACTTGTTGCCGCAGTGCGCATTTCCAGGCAGTAGGAACGAACAGTCAACGAAATTCCAAACCATGAACCGCCTTCTGATCGCCCTCACGTCGCTCGTCCTCCTTGCCACCACCCAAGCGGAGGATCGCGCTTTCACTCGCACGGAAGATGTCATTTATGGCCGCGCCTTCGGCACGGCGTTGACGCTGGACGTCATGCGCCCTGAGAACCCCAACGGCCTGGGGGTGATTTACGTCGTCAGCGGCGGCTGGTTTTCCGATCACGCGTTCATCTCCGCGAAGGTCGTGCAGCCGCTGCTCAATCGTGGCTACACCGTGTTCGCCGTGGTTCACGGCTCTAATCCGCGCTTCCACATCCCGGAAATCATCGAGCAGATGGAGCGATCGGTCCGGTTCATCCGCTTCAACGCGGTGAAGTACGGCGTGGATCCGGATCGCCTCGGTGTCGCCGGCGGCAGTGCGGGCGGACATCTCTCGCTGATGCTGGCGACACGAGGCGGCCCCGGCAAACCCGACGCCAAAGACCCCATTGATCGCCAGAGCAGCGCGGTCCAG
>VHDG01000040.1 GCA_016871475.1 Verrucomicrobiota bacterium | reverse complement strand
TCGACCAGTTGTTGCGCGGCGCCAAGGCGTTTGCATTCACCTCGATGTCGAACGTGCTCGGCACCATCAACCCCACCCGTGAGCTCTGCGCTGCGGCCCACGCCGCCGGTGCCATCGCGATCGTCGATGGTTGTCAGTCGGTGCCGCACATGGCCACCGATGTGCAGCAATGGAATGCCGACATGCTCGCATTCTCCAGCCACAAGATGTGCGGGCCGACGGGCGTCGGTGTTCTGTGGGCTCGCGAAGATTTGCTCGATTCGATGCCTCCGTTCCTTGGTGGCGGCGGAATGATCAGCGATGTACGCCTCGACGACTTCACTTGTGCGGAGCTGCCGCACAAGTTCGAGGCCGGCACGCCGCCCATCGTGGAAGTGGTTGGTCTCGGTACGGCAGTCGATTTTCTGCAAGGCATCGGCATGAACGAAGTGCGCCGCCACGAAATGGAGTTGACCAACTACGCGTATCACGCGCTCACCGCCCGTTACGGCAACGACATCGAGATCCACGGCCCCGTCAACCCTGAGATGCGCAGTGCGACATTCTCGTTTGCCTTCCGAGGCGTGCACCCCCACGATGTCAGCCAGGTGCTCGACCAACACAACGTGTATGTGCGCGCAGGGCACCACTGTGCCAAACCACTCATGCGTCGGATCGGCGCGAACGCCACTGCCCGGGCGAGCATGTATCTCTACTCCAACGAATCCGACGTCGATGCCCTTGTCGAGGCACTCGACGATGTGAGCAGTATTTTTTAGGTCAGGAACGGCGGGCCGGGAATCAAACTTCGCGGCCAGGATCTGCGAGACGGCGAACGAAGATGATGTCCTATGCGACGGGGACTGCCCGGTGGCGGGGGCGGCGTGGGTCTTGCACGGTGGGAACCGGCGCATCGATGTGGGAGGTGTGAAACGCACACCGTGCCGGGTGTGGTCGGCGCGACCTCGATGGTCGGTCTTGAAAAATACCGGCCCAATGCCGTATTTTTATAATCGGCGACAGTAACCACTGTCAAGGCCCGACCGGGCCGGGAGGAGACATGCGGCGACAGATACCAGGCACCGAGATCGCGAACTCGATGCTGGACTTGATCGGGGAGACCCCGATCGTCGCCATGGGGAACTTGGCGCGCGACGAAGGGATAGTTGCCACGCTCGCCGTGAAACACGAAGTATCCAACCCCGGCGGTTCGGCAAAAGACCGGCCGGCACTGCAGATGATCCTCGATGCCGAAGCGAGCGGGGAACTACGACCGGGCGGCACCATCGTCGAACCGACCAGCGGAAACACCGGGGTAGGGCTCGCAATCGTCGCGGCACAACGGGGCTACAAATGCGTGTTCGTCACCACCGACAAGGTGGCTCCGGAAAAAATTGCACTGCTGCGCGCATACGGCGCCGAAGTCGTCGTGTGCCCGGTCGCGGTCGCGCCCGAAGACGAACGATCCTATTACCAGGTGGCGGCGAGCTTGACCTTGAAACTTGGCGCGTACCGACCGAACCAGTACGCCAACCCCTCAAACCCGAAAGCACACGAACTCACCACCGGGCCGGAAATCTGGCGGCAGACTGGCGGCAAGATCACCCATTTCGTCGCCGGGGCGGGTACATCAGGCACGATCACGGGAGTCGCCCGATACCTGCTCGAACAGAATCCGGAGATCAAGATCATCGTCGCGGACCCGGACCGCAGCGTATTCTCGGGAGGATCGGGCCGGCCGTACCTCGTCGAAGGCGTCGGCGAGGATTTCTACCCGGCCGCATGGCAGCCCGAACTGTACAACGAGATCATCCCGGTGAGCGACATGGAGAGCTTCGCCACCGCCAGACGGGTCGCGGAACGTGAAGGACTCTTGTTGGGTGGCAGCGGAGGCTTGGCGATGGCGGCAGCGCTGCGCGTCGCGAAACGTTGCGGCGAGAACGACCTGATCGTCGTCTTGAACCCCGATTCCGGGCGAGGCTACCTCTCACGCGTGTACGACGACGGGTGGATGGCCCGCAACGGCTTCCTGACCGGAAAGGGGAGCACCGTCGCCGAAATCATCGACGACCGCGGCGGGATGATCTGCGTCCACGAACACACGCCCGTACGCGAAGCGATCGTGCTGATGCAAGCACACGGCATCTCGCAGCTTCCCGTCTGCCAAGCCGACCCGCCGTTCGCGCCGGCAGAGATCCGCGGCGCGGTGTACGAGACTACGCTGCTGCTCCATGACGGCGGGGAGAACTGGCTCGACCGTCCCGTGGGGGAGATCATGAAACCGCCGATGCCTTACATCGGTATCGGCGAGAGCACCCAGCGAGCGGCAGAACTTCTGGAAGAAGCGAACGCGGCGGTCGTACTCGAGGGCGGTCGCAGCAAGACCGTCATAACCCGCAGCGATTTACTCCACTGGTACGAAAAACGGCGGCGCGCCTGAACGCGCAAAACGCGCGGCGGGCTGGGATACATCAGCTGTCGCGGTATGCGGCGAACGCGGCGGTCAGATGCGGCGCGGGAGCCATGTTGCGAGCCAGGGCGGCGCGGGCAGCGGCGAGCGGCTTGAGCAGCGACACAGCCCGGTCATAGTCGGGCACGGTCTCAATGATCCGGCACTCGACCGCGGCGAGCACGAAACGAAACACCCGCGGGCGGAACCTTTTGGCAGCGGCAGCGGTGAACCCGTTCGCCGCGGCGAGCCCGTCAGCCCAACCGAGCAACGCCTGCACTGACGAGGCCGGTTTGTCGTTTGGTGGGAGGAGCGCGGCGAGTTCGGCCGCGCGAGGGTACTTGGGAAGCATCGAGAGCACGTCGGCGTGCTCGGCACGACCGAGAAGCGAGACAGGCAACGCAAGCTCGCGCAACAGCACATCAATCCCCCCTGGGAGCGGGACAGGCACCGGGCACGTCGCCGTGAACCGGCCGCGCAGCGTCGCAGGCAGCGCCGAGGCGGTGGGGGCAGCGAACACGATCGTGCACGGAAACGGGGGCTCTTCCACCAGTTTCAACAACCGATCGTACGCCCCGGCGTCCATCGCATCGGCGGCGAGCACCAGCAACATCTTCCGCTCGAGCGGGGTGAGCGCAAACGCGTGCAGCACAGGCTCGAGATCGACGACTTTCCACCGTTCACCCGAAGGCGCGCAGACCACGGCGTCGACTTGGCTGGCGGAAACGGAGAGGCGCAACGCGACCAGCCGGGCAAACGCCTCCTCGGCCAGCGCCTCGATCGGGGACTCAAAACAGCAGACCTCCACGCGGGCAGGGGGGAGGCTTGGATCAAAAAGCGGGTGCGTGGGAGTTTGCGCTGGAGCCACCGAAGATACGGTACCTTAAGGCCCGCGCGACGCCCGTTGTCAAACGCCCGACAGGTAGCACCATACGAGACATGCATCCGCACCAAAAACCGTACCCCAAGCGGCGAACAGGGCGCACCCTCGTCGGTCTGATCGTATCCGTCGCCGTCGTCGGACTCACCGGATGCGGAGAAGAGCGAAGCGAACCGATCCAACTCGACGCAACCACGACGACGAGCACGGACGAGACCGCGACGAACGAAACCAGCCCGGTCATCACCATCGTCCTTGACGGGTGGAGCATGGCGGGAATCAGCAGAGGTAGCGTGACTTGGAGCGAAGGGAGCGGGAAACAGACCCCAGTGCAGTGGGTGGCGGCGGAGGAGGCGGACGTGCGCGCGATAGCGGCGGTGCGGCCGGATGTGCTCACGCGACTGGCGGCACGGATGTACAGCGCAGACCCGGCACTCACATGCAACTTGGAGCAGTGCCAAGACTCAACCGGCGAGATCGGCTATGGAGACCTCGTCGACCCGACGAAAGGCAAGGTGCACGGGGCGATATACTCGGCTTGGGGTATTCGCACCGGGGCATGGATCGCTAAGATCCCGGCAGAAACCGCGCTTCTGTGGTTCGGGGCGCAACAACTCTTCATCACACGCGAGACCGACAAACCAGATTTCGCCCCCGACGTTGAGCGGGCCGCGGGCGAGATCATCGCGCTCGCGATATCGTTCGGCGCGCTCCACCCGATTGCACCCGCATGGCTGGACGGGGCAACACCCACGGTCACCGAATTTGGCTCCGTCGATGTCGACGAAACCGGAAAGTACGCGTACAACGCCGTACCTGCCGAGTCGTTCTTGGTCGGCGTACACAGCGAAGTGCCGGGGGCGGCGAACCTCGGCGCGAGTCGACTGACCTGGATGACCAGCCCCACCACCGGGTGCGGGGCGGGCGTCCTCTGCGTTCCCGGGGTAGCGAAGAGCGAGATCGAGGCGGGAGAGGTTACCGCCGAACTCGTCTGCTTCGAGACGTACACCGGTGTGCTTGAAACCGGCACGATACGCGTCTCGTACGTTTACCCACAGATCACCCACCAATTCGGTATCTGGGGCGATACCCAGCCAAGCATCATCACCGAGAGCGGAATCCCGCTATGGAACACCACCCCACCGTACGTGTCAGGACCGCTCCAGTTGATCTTTACGTACGCCCACTTGTACGACCAGAAGGGCATTTACAGCAAAGTCGGAGAAGTCCGCGAACTCGCCAGCGAAGCGGCCGGCGGGGAGGCGAAAGTATGGTTTGCCGGCTGGGGGCAGTGCTAACGCTTCCCGGTTGCGGATGTGGATATCACCGGACGCAACGTACACTTCGAGCCCGGGAGCGACGGTGCTATTGAAGCCGTGCCGCAAGCACTGAGCAGCGAGTCATGCGCGTCGGCGTTGGCGACATCCTCCTCGAAGACGACGCGAACCGTGAAACCTATCCCGGACCAACCGAGGTTGCGCCAACCTGGGATTGCGTACTCGGCGAGCGACATATCGCGCTCGATGCCGTCATTGCTGGGGAAGTTGCAGGCCGCACTCACATTCACCGACCCGAGCAGTGCATTGATGTCTTGAATGATTTGCGCCAGGCACGCGCGCGGGTACCTGATCGTCACCATCACCTGGCGGCTGATGCGGCCGGAGGCGGCAACCGTGGAAGCCACACCATCGCCAGCGGCAGAGGCGCGGTAGAACTCCATCTCGAAAGAACGCGAACACGCGGTGTTTGCGTAGTTCGCTTCGAACGAGGCGCGGAGTCCGGCTGCGTTGCAGCCGGAGAGGACGGTGTTGTTCGCCGTAGAATTTGGATCGATCTTCACCTGGGAGAAACCGCCGACTGCGGAGATCGTGAGACGCAGCGTCATCTCATGATCCCAAGGGCGACAACCAGTGATCACATCCGAGCCTCCCGTATTCCCGCCGGATACTCTTCCGGTGGATGAACCAACAACCCCGTCGCAGACTTTTTCGTCATTCAAATCATGCACCACCGCGGTCACTTTCTGTTTGGAGGTCATCCCGGCACCGGTCGCAAACGTACGTGGCACCACCAGCGTCACCGTCGCCGAAGGACGATCGGTGACGCGAGGCAGGCTCCCGGCACAAGTGCCGGGACACTCTGCATCTGGGGTGCTTGGGGTAGTAGTAGTGGTGGTAGGAGGCGGATTATTCACACACTCCGCGAGGGTACTGCCGGGAGGGCATTTGGTGCGATCGACCGCCACCACGGCCGAGATCGCGATCGTTCCCTTCGCCGAAGGGTTTCGCGCTGACACGTACTCCACCTGCACCACTTCACCGAGATCCACCGAATCGGGGATGGAGGCGGATGGATTCTGGGTGAGGAGCACGCGGATGTACGCATCGAATTTCTTCTGAGCAAGCGGGGTCGTCGAAGGGAACTTCAACACGTTGGCTTTATCCGCTGGCGAAAGTTTATCAAACTCGAGGCAGGCGGCAGCGCTCTCGTCACGCACTTTCTCGTCCGTAGACTCGGCAGGCTCACACTGGTCGATAGACCAGGCCGGGTTGATCGTCGTGGACGGCAGCGTCACTTTCGAAGCGATCTCCACCTGTGCAGCCGGGGCAACCACTGGCGCAATATCCCCCGAAGCGAGCGGGCCGTCCACACATACGGCGGCTTTTGAGGCGTCGGCGGCTGCTTTGGAACTATTGACACGAAGGGTGTCCCAACTGTCGGTGAACTGGGTCATGTACATGTCGTTCGACGTCGCGTACGCATCGGCCGGCACCCAATCTTGATTCGAGAAATTACGGTTCACCGGGAGTCCTACACCGGTGCCTTCTGTGGTCGCGACATTACCACCGTGCTCGCGGAAACGTTTTTCCACGTCCATCCCAATCGCGTCGCGCCATCGGGCATGATGCTCGAGCCCTCTCTCCCCTGGCGAGGCGGTGGCGTACGACGCCGATCCGGACACCTTGAAGCGTTGATTTGATTGTGCGCCGGATTCACTCCATAGCGCCTGTACGCGGTTCTGTAGGTCTACGGGAGTCACTTTGGTGGTTGAGCTATCGGGGGAGACCACGGTGATGTACATGCTCTTGGTGGTGATGGCGGAACTATCCGACTGTACAGGGAGATCGACCGAGACCACCACGACACTACTTTGCCTCGTACGTGCATACGCAGCGAACCGGTCAATGTCGTCGGCGCTGCCGGTCACTTTCAGTATCGGACGAGACTGGGAGCCGTAGCGGAACAAGTACCGGTTGCGGGGCGAGTAGGAGACCACATTGGCGGGGTTCACCTGACCGAAACGGGCTTGCCAAACTGGAACCCAACACGTCCCGTACACCGGGCGAATAGCGTCGTTCTTCACAACCACAGCGAACGGCCGGGCAAACTCGGCGCCCGAAGAGCACGGCACCCCGTCGCCCCAATTGCCGGCGGCGTCCGCATTCGCGGCCAGGCGCGCGAACTGCTCGCTGTATCCTTGCGCTTTAATCACATCCGTGAAGTTTTTGCGCAACTGCCTGGCTTCCTCGCTGTCGCCGGCGTACGGCGAGTCGGTGGAAACGAGCGTCGTGCATGAACCTTTCGAACGGAACGGCGGCAAGGTCGTGAAGCCGAGGCCGCCGGTGGTATTGGAAGGAGCGCGCAACACCTCTTCGTTATAACCGTTGCGCCGGGCATAGCCGTCGTCAATCACGCCCTGGCCGGGCGGCAGTTGATCGAGACCGCTGGAAGAATCCCACGGGTGCGGGGAGAGAAACACGCCGATCGTCTCGTTTCGAGATTTTTGGTTCACAGTAACATCAGGCATCGCACAATCAACGGAGCCGAGCAGCGGAATGCGGGACACCGAGTACGATGCCTTCCCTGATCCGCTTATGTATGCGGAGGCAGGGTTCCCCTTCTCACCGTAGAAACGCCACACCTCCCAATGCGTCTGGCAGAGCTTAAAGGGGGTCAGCTCTGGGCCTCCAGTGCGACAATCCGTCAAATCTTTTGAGCCCACCATCGCCCGTGGCGTGGTGAACCTCTCCTCATAAATATCGCTTTTCAGACACCATTTTAAGACAGGCGACTTGATCGCTCCAAACCGAGTCGACGAGCAGCTTCCACCCGGACACCTCACCGGATCACAGTTCGCGTACCCCGCTTCGTACCACTTATTTACCCATACCGACCCGTACAAAGGGGAGAACCCGTCGTTAGGTGGGACCACCCTGGTCCACTCTTTCCCTCTCGGTCCACCATACTGGTACTTCGTCCCGTGCGGCAGAAGGGTTTGTACCGGCTCTCTCCACTTCCTGTACAACTTCACCCAAGACCATGTCACCCCGCGAACCTGATGGGTCGCGCCCTCCGGCCGAGATGCGTCCTGGAGGGCGTTGATCGCGGTTCCAGATGTGAGCCACTCGTTCAATTCCTGAGAGGTCGCCATGCGATCGGTCTCGACCAACACGCCCCAGCCCTCGCTTTTGGTGGGGTCGCTCGTCGCGCGACAGAGCACCGAACGGCCGGCACCGGCGCCGGCGGTGACGCTGCTACCCACCCCCGTAGAACCAGCATCAGACCAGGGAGCAGCGCCGTCCGCCGAGACCGGGAAAGCGGGGAGCAGGGCAGCGAACGCAAACAGCACCGAGACCAGCAGCGTTGCGCGGGGGGTGGGGGAAATCCGGCGCTTTGAAAACATACCCCATACCGTCTTCGCTTTCCCCGGTATTGCAAGGTTATCAAAGCCCCGGAAGGCGGGATCGGGGGAGGGGGAGACCGTGAGGAGGGAGAGATATGCGACACCTTCGAACCTCGACCCTCACCACGCTCACCCTTCTCACCTTAGGAGGCGGACTCGTCTGGTCAGCGCACGAGGGCGCAGCGGCACCGGGGCGGGAGACCGGCATCGAGGCAGCATCTGGAGGCAGCGCGGCCAGCAGTACGACATCCGTCCAACCGACACACAGCAGCAACACGGCGAACACGACCATCCCGGCTGCGACGAAGGCGACAACCGAGCGGCAGCCGAAGCACACAACGAAACCGACTGACACCACACCCAGCACGGCGAACACGACCATCCCGGCTGCGACGAAGGCGACAACCGAGCGGCAGCCGAAGCACACAACGAAACCGACTGACACCACACCCAGCACGGCGAAGCGGCCCGGGAAACAAGAGCCAGCAACGGGGACCACAACAGCAACGCCGACGGGCGACCCGAACCGCATCATCGATAACGGCTACATCAACCTTGACGGGGTACGCGTCTCTGCCGTCAACACCGGATTTAAAGGTAGGGAAATCTACGAAAAGTGCGGATGGATCGGCGAGGGAACCATAAAACTTTGGTTCAAGTACGCCAATGGACTGGTCCTCGACGAGCGTTGGGTTATCTTTGGAAGACAAACCCACGTGTTCATTAAAGACATGTTTGGTGAGCCGGCATGGCGGGGGGTGGTGGTGGAAGCGTCCGGTCTTGACCCGTACGGCGATTCATGGACCGAAGAGAACGGGTACGCGCGTACCGAGTGGATCTGGTGCGCGAACCTAAAACCAATCAAGGAATAACCGGAGAACAAAGCCGCACACCGGTGTGGCCCACACCTTGGCCCTGCCTGGGTGAGGAAGCTGATGCCAGCCGGCGGCTGGATCACCGCCCGCGAGGCGTCTCAGCGCTTGCGTTTACGGGCACGCTCGGCGCGCTGCAGTTTCCCGAGAGCCTTCATTGCATCAAGTAGCGAACCCTGGAGGTCGCCGGTCGACTTCACACGCGCAACGGCAAGTCGAATAAGTCGGGGATCTCGCAGCACCTCCATCTGCTGGGTGTTCTCTTCGCACTTGCGCCGAACGAGCTTGGAAATCACCGCCATGCAGACTCGGTCCAACTCCTCAGTTCCGATTCGTCCGTCTGCGAGAAGAGACTTCATGTGCGCCTGGGCACTCAGCTCGGCATCTTGTCGACCCGATGTCGCTCGCGGGGCACGAGAGCGGCCGGGCAACTTCGGAGGTTTCTTGCTCACATGAACATGGTGCCGCTTCGTCCAGTCAGTGCACTCGCAAGAAATTTTCAGTACTCAGGGAACCGACTAACACTCCTGGGGCATACTTTGAGGTGATGTTGCACACCTCTGGAACTGACCTCATCTGGTCCGAGGATGAGTTACTTCCCGAGATAGGTGATTGTCTTGTGAGTCGGAAAAATGTCCTCGCTACTGACCTGAAAGTTTATGAAAATTGATGAAGGCTAAATCAATCAAGTGTCTCGATTTGTTCTCGGGTTGCGGTGGTATGTCGCTCGGTCTCTCTTGGGCCCGACATGGCCAACTCGCAATTGAATCCGTTGCAGCTATCGATATCTGGGCTGCAGCCTGCGAGACATATGAACGAAATCTCGGCATTGCTCCACGCGTCGAAAGAGTGTCTGCCGAGTTGGTCTCAGAGGTTCTCGACCAGGTTGGAAGTGTCGATCTGATTGTTGGTGGTCCGCCATGTCAGGGTTTCTCAACGAGTGGAAAACGTGCGTTGTCTGATAAACGAAACCATCTGGTGAAGTCATTCCTTGACGCAGTAGAGCTCGCACAGCCCAAAGCATTCGTCATGGAAAACGTAACCGGCTTCACAACATTTCAAAACGGACACTTATTCGATGAAGTAGTTCAACGAGCAATGGCTCTTGGCTACCAGGTTCACCCCGGTGTTCTGTTGGCAAGCCGTTTCGGCGTTCCTCAGCGTCGGAGACGGTTCATACTCGTAGGAACAAGATCAGGCACATTTAGATTCCCTGGACGGATCGACACTGATGTCTCGTCGGACGGGCTCCTTGAAGTGGACCAAAAAACTGATGCTGGTTTTTCGTTAGTGAGCTTCTACGACGCGACGAGCGATTTGCCTCGGTTGGCTGCTGGAGAGCAAGTCGATAGGTATTCAAAGGCTCCACAGAATGACTTTCAGCGATGGATACGTACGGGATCAAGTAAGCCATCTGATCATGTTTCCCCAAACCACAACCCAAAGTTTGTTGAGTTGCTCTCTCACATTCCGCAAGGAAAATCCGCGTTTGACCCAGACGTATTTAGAGAGATACCCAAACGACTTAGACCACGAAGTGGATTTGCCAACTCGTATGCCCGCATCCGCGGTAGTCAGCCGGCACCGACCATAACGAGAAACTTCACTACACCATCGTCCGCAAACTGCATCCACCCGAGGCAGCACCGAGCTTTGTCATTGCGTGAGGGAGCTCGGTGTCAGTCGTTTCCTGACACATTTGAGTTCATGGGATCAATGTCTGATAAACGACTTCAGATTGGGAATGCGGTTCCGCCTCTGCTCGCCAGGGCAATTGGTAATGCGCTACTCGAATTGTGCTTTTAGTATCCGTAAGACTTCCTTCTGTACATCTATTGGTGATTGAAGAATTACTTCTGGTAGGGCGATTCCCTTAGGTCTACCTCGATCATCAAAAATGAATCGATTTTGAAGAGTCCTGTTGCACTCCTGGCATTGAGGCAAACAGTTGCTACTGGTGAGCGACTTGGATGGGTCACGATGTCCCTTCTGTAGTTCTGTCATTGCAGCCGGAGCTCGAAGGTTCGGCTCACCCTCCTTTGATCCACAGAGTGAACAACAATTGCCAAAGTTGGCCTTGATACTGATCCACTCGTTATCCGTCAATTCACTTTCTTGTTGCCGACGGAAGCCAGGATGACACTCGGATGTGGAGATGAGACCGTATGAGCTCTTGGGCCAATCCTCCGTTCCGAAATCGCCCCGATGGCTACTTAGCACCCGCCAGCCGTGTTGGGCTGAGAGGTGCCGCCCATCCTGGACATCGCCTGCGCCGTCCTTGTACATCCGCACAAATGCCTCAAGCTCAGGTTTGGTTACCGGCAGTCCTTTCCGACTGTAGAGACCGATTAATGCGAGAGCCGTTTGATGATAGATGCCATCGCGGCCCGTGAATGGCGGTAGCCAAACCCCTTTGGCTTCGAGATGTCTCTTGTGCTCTGCCTTCAGTTCTTCATACAACCTGAGCAACTCATCATGTCCAAGCCGAGGTAATGGACCGATTGGTGCACGGCGTTCGCTACGTCTTCTACTCGGCATTTGAATATCTTCCCACAAGTGGGGCTATTCAATCCGTGAGGTCAATTGACACGGTCGTTTGTATGCGCTGCCCTCACATCTCAATTGATGAAGCAGTTGCAGTCGCAGATCGAGGCAGTTCCTCGCAAGGGGATTTGTATGAGCCAGTGAACTTTGGCGACCTGATTCATCCGGTGTGTCGTTGGGCGTGGGATGACATCGAGTCGTCGGGCTGTCTACAACTGACCACATCTCCGACACGGATGGGGTCGGTT
>VHDG01000039.1 GCA_016871475.1 Verrucomicrobiota bacterium | reverse complement strand
CAAAACGAGAATTGGGGGGTCACCCCGGATCGGACCATCGAGCCCCGATGGACTCCTTCTGAGGCTCAAGGGATGGTTGATCGGAGCAATGCTGTTGGGATGCTTTCCTTCCCCCTCACAGGCGGGGTCCCCGGGGCTGTCGATCCTGCTGCCGCGTGGAGGACAGCGCGGGACGGAAATGGATGTGAGCTTCCACGGCGCCCGTCTGGGTGACGCCCAGGAAATCCTTTTCTACGAACCGGGGCTCACCGTCCTGTCGATGAACACATCGAATGCGACCGAGTTGAAAGTGCGGTTAAAGGCGGCGCCCGATGCGCGACTTGGACAACACGTGGTTCGGGTGCGCACAGCCGGCGGGATCACGGAGGCTCGGACTCTCTCGATCGGGCAGTACCCGGTCATTGATGAGAAGGAGCCGAACAACGATTTCGCTTCTCCACAGCCTATTCCACTCAACACCACGGTTCACGGTGTGGCGGGGACCGAGGACATCGATTACTTCAAAGTGGAGGCGAAAAAGGGCATGCGCCTCACCGTGGAAGTGGAATCGATGCGACTGGGATCATCGCTCGTCGATTGCCATGCCTCGATCCTGGACCTCAAACGATTCGAGCTCTCGGCATCCGATGATTCCGCATTCGCGCTTCAGGACCCCGTGGCTTCGGCGCTCATCGCCGAGGATGGTGTGTATGTGGTGGCGATTCGGGAAAGCAGTTACGCCGGTAACAATGACAGTCGCTACCGAGTGCACGTGGGCACCGCCCCCCGTCCTCTCGTGGCCTATCCGCCCGGTGGACGTATCGATGAAGAAACGGACATCGTTTTTCTGGGCGATGTGAAAGGGGGCCATCGGGAGAAGATCAAGTTCGCAGGAAACGCGTCGGGTGAGGTTGAACATTATGTGATCCAGGACGGCCAGACATCGCCTTCACCAAATCGGCTGAGAGCCTCGCCCTTTGCCAACGTCCTTGAGACAGAGCCCAACAACTCCCACGCCCAGACGAACACTCCCGTTGCGGAGCTTCCGGTGGCGTTCAATGGGATCATTGAAAAGTCCGGAGACACGGACTTCTTTCGGTTCAAGGCGAAAGGCGGCCAGAAGTATGAAGTTCGCTGTCTGGCCCGGAGCGTGCAGTCGCCGCTCGACCCGGTGCTGGCTCTACACAAGGCAGACGGTGCCAAGCTGGCCGAGAACGATGATTCCGGCGGGCCTGATAGTTTGATCTCCTGGACGGTTCCTGCAGATGGCGATTACTGGATCTCTGTGAGGGATCATCTGGGCAAAGGAGGCCCGCTCTATGTTTATCGGGTTGAGTTCGTGCCACCCAATCCCTCCCTCAGTCTATCGATCCCGGAATACGCCCGAAACAGCCAGCAACGAAACTCCATCCCGGTGCCCAAAGGCAACCGGTTTGCCACGTTGCTTCGAGTGAACCGCGCGAACTTCGGGGGAAATGTGATTCTCTCCGCTCAAAATCTTCCACCAGGCGTGAGCCTGATGTCCGATCTCATCGCGGGAAGCGTGAACGAAACCCCGGTGGTGTTTGAATCGGCGGCAGACGCACCGCTGGCATCCAGGATGGCAACACTGTCTGGAGCCTGGACGAATTCGCCGGGGGCCTCGGGGGGCTTTCGTCAGCAGATCGATCTGGTGTATGGCGAGCCGAACAACACGGTTTACTACAAGGCGGTGGTCGATAAAGCCACCGTGGCGGTTACGGAGGAAGCCCCGTTCAAAATCCGGGCTGTGGAACCCAAGGTGCCCCTGGTGCAGTCCGGGACCATGAGCCTCAAGATCGTAGCTGATCGAAAGGAAGGGTTCAAAGGGCCTATCAAGCTCTCCATGCTTTGGAATCCTCCAGGGATCGGCTCACAAAATGAAGTGGTGATTCCGGAGGGACAAACCGAGGCTCTCTATCCCCTCAATGCCAGCGGTGATGCCGCGGTTCAGACCTGGAAGATCGCGATTCTTGCCAACGCTGATGCGGGCAAAGGCACCGTTTGGACCTCTTCCCAACTCACCTCCTTGACCGTAAGCCCCCCGTTTCTGTCCCTCCAGATTCCCATGGCAGCCGGAGAGCAGGGCCAGAGCGTTGCGATCGTCGGCAAGATTCAAGCGCTGCAGCCTTTTGAGGGGGAGGCTCGAATCGAGTTGCTGGGGCTGCCACCCAAAGTGGATCTCACCACGAACCTCCTGTTCATCACCCGCACAAACCAGGAGATATCGTTTGCCTCCAGGATCGCTTCGGACGCACCAGTGGGCCAGCACAAGACCCTTTTTTGCCAGGCCGTCATCATGAAGGATGGCGAGCCCATCGCCCATAGTCTCGGTGGAGGCGGAACCCTGCGCATCGACGCGCCTCCTCCTCCAAAGCCCGCTGCTCCCGCAGTCGCCGCTGCTTCACCCACCCCCGCCCCCGCCCCCGTCGCAACTCCAGCAGCCCAGGCACCTCCGAAACCTCTGTCACGACTGGAGAAGCTTCGGCTGGAAGCCCGCGAAAGGGCCCAAGCCCAGATCAAACAGTAACATCGCATGTGCCCTCTGCTTAAACCCTCCCCCATTCACCTAAAGGCTGCACGATGGTTGTGCTTCGGTCTTCTGCTTGCGGGGCTTTCGGCGATTCAGTTGAAAGCGGAACGACTGCTTACCAAAATCGAAGTCTTCCCATCCTCCATCAAGCTCCTTCACTCGAGAGACCGTCAGAACGTTGTTGTACAGGCAGCCTACTCTGACGGCGTTACGCGGGATGTGACTGCTGAAGCTCTTTCAAGTCTGGGTTCATCCAACATCGCGCTGATTAAAGACGGCCGGATAACGCCACTCGGTGACGGTAGGACCGAATTAAAAATCCAGTTTGAGGGAAACACGGTCACGGTGCCGTTGGAAATCAAGGATTCAACCAGGGACCTTCCCGTCAGTTTCCGGAACGATGTCATGCACGTGTTCATGAAAGCCGGATGCAATGCCGGGTCCTGCCATGGCGCAGCGCGGGGCAAGGATGGGTTTCGCCTGTCGCTGTTCGGCTTCGATCCCGATGGAGACCATCACCGCATCACCCGGGAGCTGGCCCTGAGACGCGTCAACATGGCGCTGCCACACGAGTCGCTCATGATCCTCAAAGCAACCGGCAAGTCCCCGCACACGGGTGGAACGCGCATCCAGGAAGGAGACGATGATTACAACACCCTCATTCGTTGGCTCGACGCAGGCGCCCCTCCGGATCCGAAGGGCGTTATTTCACCGACATCTCTCGAGATCCTTCCTCAGCAGGCCGTGTTGGAGGGCGAGGGAGCCACGCAACGAACCGTCGTCATGGCCTCCTACTCGGACGGAACACGAAGAGATGTCACCAGCCTTTCCTTGTTCATGTCGAACAACGAAACTTCAGCGTCCATTGATGCCCATGGCCGGGTGAAAGCCGGGCAGCAAGGCGAGGCCTTTGTCATGGCCCGTTTTGGTCCTTTCACAGTGGGGTCTCAAATCATCGTCATTCCCAAAGGGTTGGACTATCGCTGGCCCGGGATCCCTGAACGCAACTACATCGACACCCTCACCTTCAACAAGCACAAGAAACTGCGCATAACCCCCTCGGAGCTTTGCACCGATGATGATTTCATCCGGCGCGCCTACGTTGATATCACCGGCCAGTTGCCGGCGCCTGCAGACTTCGATCAGTTCATGACGAACAGCTCGTCGGACAAGCGCGATCGCCTTGTGGATGAGCTGCTGGGGCGGAAGGAGTTTGTGGAGCTCTGGGTGATGAAGTTTTCGGAGCTGCTGCGAATCCGCAGCGATGGCAACCAGCGGATGAGTTACAAGACCACGCTGCTCTACTTCAACTGGCTCAACGAGAAATTCGCAGCCAATGTTCCGATGGACCAGATCGTGCGGGAGCTTCTCGCAGCCAGCGGTGGCACCTTCAGCAACCCAGCGAGCAACTTCTACCAGGTCGAGCAGGAAACACTGAAGCTCAGCGAGAACGTCGCACAGGTTTTCATGGGGATGCGCATGCAGTGTGCACAATGCCACAACCATCCTTTTGACCGGTGGACCATGGATGACTACTACGGATTCTCCGCTTTCTTCAGCCAGGTGGGGAGGAAGGGCGCTGAGGATCCCCGCGAGCGCATCATCTTCAATTCAGGCGAGGGCGAGGTGAAGCATCCTGTTGGCAATCGTGACGTCGCTCCAAAGTTCCTCGGCGGAGCTTCTCCTGATACCAGGGGCAAGGACCGACGGGCCGTCCTCGCAGAATGGCTCGCCTCCCCGGAAAATCCCTTCTTCGCCCGCAACCTGGTAAACATCGTCTGGGCTCACTTCATGGGAAAAGGAATCATCGAACCTGTGGACGACGTCCGCATCAGCAATCCGCCCGTCAACCCTGAGCTGCTGGACGAACTTGCCCGCCGGTTCACGGAGTACAGATACGACTTCAAGAAGCTCGTGGCGGACATCTGCAAATCGCGCATCTACCAGCTCAGCACCCGGCCCAATGAATCCAACAAGCTCGACAATCGAAACTTTGCCAAGGCGGAGGTGCGCCGGATGCGTGCGGAGGTTTTGCTGGATGTCATCTCGCAGGTGACCGATACCCGCAACAAGTTTCAGGGACTGCCGCTCGGTGCACGCGCCGTGCAGATTGCAGACGGGAATGTAAACACCTACTTCCTCACAACCTTCGGACGGGCCAAACGCGACACTGTTTGCTCCTGCGAAGTCGTGATGGAACCAAACCTGTCGCAAGCCTTGCATCTGCTGATGGGCGACACAGTTAACGCACGCATCCCCGAGGGCGGTGTCGTGGCCCGGCTCCTGAAGGAAGGCAAGACCCCCACCCAGGTGATCGAGGACCTGTACGTGCGATGCTTCAGCCGTCGTCCAACACCCGCCGAGCTCGAGGATCTGGTCAAGGAGCTGCCGCGGGATGGCAGTCCACAGGAGGCATTGGAGGATGTGTTCTGGTCCCTGCTGAACGCGAAGGAATTTGCCTTCAACCATTGAGGTCTTTGATGATCCGACACGTCTCTCTTTTCATCGGCCTGGCAATCCTCGCCCCATCTGCGCGGGCTGCGGAGAAAACAACGTTTGATGATCACGTTGCACCCATATTGAGAAACCACTGTCTGAACTGTCATAACGCGGACAAGAAGAAGGCAGGATTGGATGCATCCACCTACGGCGCTTTGATGGCGGGCGGGACGAGTGGGAAGGCCGTGGCACCGGAGGATCCGGCTGGAAGCCTGCTCTGGAGACTGGTCAATCATCTGGAAGAACCCGCGATGCCGCCGAAGACCGGCAAACTTCCTGAAACCGAATTGACCGTGTTGAAGAAATGGATTGAAGGCGGGCTGCTGGAGAATTCGGGATCCAAAGCCGCCCCTTCGTCAAAACCCAAGCTCGACCTCGCCATCAAGGGAGGGGCATTCGGAAAGCCCGAAGGTCCGCCCCCGATGCCGACGGGCGACATGCTCCTCGAGCCGGTCGTACATGCTCCACGACCCGGTGCCGTTGCGGCGATTGCGGCGAGCCCATGGGCGCCGCTGATCGCCGTCGCCGGCCAGAAGCAGGTGCTGTTCTACAACAGCTCATCCCTCCAGCTTGAGGCGGTGCTCCCCTTCCCTGATGGATTTCCCTATGTCCTCCGGTTCAGCCGATCCGGTCAGCTTCTTCTGGCGGCTGGAGGTGTGGGCGGCAAGGCGGGGAAGGCCGTAATCTACAGCGTGGCCACCGGACGGAAGATCGCGGAGGTGGGTGACGAGTTCGATGCCGTGACGGCCGTAGACATTTCCCCCGATCAGACCCGCGTCGCCCTGGGTGGACCGTCCAAATCGGTTCGCATCTATTCCATCGCCACCGGCGAACTCATCCACTCCATCAAGAAACACACCGAGTGGATCACCTCCATTGCCTATGCGCCGGACGGTGTTCTGCTTGCGAGCGCGGACCGTAACGGAGGGGTTCATCTGTGGGAGGCTGAAACCGGAGCCGCCTATAGCGAGCTGCGGTCGAGTAATCCGAGGCACATCACAGCGCTTGCATGGCGCCCGGACGCCAACGCGGTTGCCACGGCTGGTGAGGACGGGCAGATCAGGCTCTGGGAGGTTGAGAACAGCAGTCGCCTCCTCAACATCGCGGGACATCCCGAAGGGGTTCAGGCCATCAGCTTCGCTGAAGACGGCCGCATTGTTTCCATCGGTCGTGATCGGGTGGCTAAGCTCTGGGATAGCGCAGGCGCGTTGCAGAAAACATTTGAAGCTTTGCCGGATGTGGGGCTTGCCGTGGCCATTTCATTCGATGGCACTCGTGCCTTCGGCGGGGATTTCTCCGGTCAGGTCTTTGCGTGGAACACGTCGGACGGAAAGCGTGCAGGGCTGTTGGACGCCAATCCACCTCCCCTTGCAGCTCGGATTCAGAGCGCAGCGAAACGCCTGGATGAAACCCGGACCGCCGCCCTGGCGGCCAGCGTGAGTCTCACCAATGCCTTGAAGGAGGCATCGAAGCTGGCCGGTGAACTCGAGAATACCAAGACCCGGCTTGTTCATGCGGAAGCCTTGCTCAAAGCCGCGGATCTGGCGTCCAAAGGAATAGCCGAACCCCTGCTTCAGTCCGCGGCGATCCGGAAGGCTGCGAAAGATCAGGAGACCTCGACGGGATCGAACGTGCTTTCAGAAACGTCCCAGGCACTCACCGCTCTGGAGTCTGCCGCCGTCAGGGCGTTGAGCCTCAGTCAAACGGCTTTCACCAACAGCCGAGTTCAGGTCGGCCTGGCGGAATCCCGGGCTCAAGCCGCCAACCAGGCGCTCACCGCGGCCAGGGAGCAATCTTCGTCCACCTCGGCCGCCTTGATGGCTGCGTCGAAGGATCTCGCGAAATGGAAGTCTGCAGAGTTCCACCTTCAAGTGAGGGCAGCCTCCGAGGCGCTTGCCGTAAAGGAAACGCTGCTTGCGGGCGCCATCACGCAGGCTGAAGCCGCAGAATCAAGGCGCAAGGAAGCGGCTTCGCTCCTCGAGTCCGCCAGGAAGGAGTTGCAGGCTTCGCCAAACCTCATCGAATCGAAGGAACAATCCTTGAAGGATGCTCAAGGCGCGTTGGCGATGACTCAATCCGTCATCGGAATGCTGAAGACCCAGCTCGCTGACCGCATGAGCGAGGCCGGCGCGAAGGCAAGTCAGGTGACGGCGGCTTCCAACTCCTTCGCCAAGGCGGAATCCCTGCTCAAGACGTTGCGATCTGCTGCCGCGGATTCACTGGCCGGTTCCAGCAACGCATTGCAAAGCGCGGCCAAGGCGGAGGTCGCTGTCGTTGCTGATCCGTCCATGACTTCATTGCAGGCGGCTCTGGAGAAAGCCCGGGCCAGTGCCACGAACGCCCTGATCTCGCTCGAGGCAGCCAACAAGGCCGTCCAGGATGTCGAAGCATTGCATGCGCGTGAGAAGCAACAGCTGGCGCAGGCTGAGGCTCAATCCGCCTCCGCGGTGCAGAACGTGGCCGCAGCGCGTGATGCCCTCAGCCGTCAGGAGGCTGCCGTCAAGACGGCCGAGACCGCGGTGGCCTCTGCTACCGAGGCTGTCCAACGATCGCGGCAGCGGGAGAAAGAGTTGGTGGAGGGAATCCCCAATCTCGAGCTCAAGGCGGCGACAGCTTCAAAAAGCGCGGAAGCCGCCAAAGTGGATCGGGAGAAAATCGAAGCCGAGACGATACCGCTGCGCATAAGGCACGAACAGCTCGCAGCCGAGCATCAGAAAATGAAGCACGCCGGGCTGTGATCGGGGCGATGTCTCATCGTGCGAACACGAAGCGCACGATCACCAGAGTCAGGGCGAAGAGATAGCCATACGTGAACGTGTCGATGCGGATGGTCTGCTGTCCACGCCGGGCTCGCCACACTCCCATCGCACACATGACCAACCCGACGGCTATGGGTGTGATGATGAGATTGGCGATCCTGATACCTTCGGAGCCCACCAGGTGAGACGGGAAGGCAAGCGGGCTGAGTCCGCCAGCAATCGCACCGAAGAGGGCGTAGCCCAGCGCGGCTAGCCAGGGATTCGGCGTCCTGCGAAAAGGCTCGGCCACCGAATGCAGCCCAAGTTCCGGGAGCGCCTCCAGCACTATTTGCAGAAGGGCTTCCCAGATGATCCCCAGGAGAATCTCAAACATCTGTTGTCATGGAGCCGACAGCTCCGAGATCAGAGCGAGGCTGCGGAAACATCCATCATCCCGCTGAGGCATCGTCGAATGGCCCCGCCGGCATGGGAGCAGCGCCTCAAAACCGATACGTAGCGGCGAGCACAAGGCTGTTCACCTTGTATCCAAATCCGGTGTCGGAAGTTCGTTGAGTATGGCTGTAGCGAAGGGAGGGGGAGATCCGGTCGGTGATTCGATACGCCACCCCTCCGCCGATGCCATACCGCTTGTACTCTTCGCTCAGCAGTCGCCGGCTCTCCTTGCCGTCTTCGAACCGGGCGTCCGAGCTGAAGCTCAACCGCTCATTGGCACGCCATGCCACACCGTAAATGAGCTCCGTGGAGGAGACGTATTGCCCTACCTGCGAAACTCCCAACGAAACAGACTTGTCCGCGCTGAGCGAATGGCTGATGCGGTCGGTCAGCTTGTGCTGAAGCTCCGCCCCCATGTAGTAGGAATTCAAAGTGGAGCTGCCAAACGCCCCCGCAGAATCGGCCTCAAAGGAGTAGCGGACCGCTCCTCCACGCAGGGTCAGATTCAGAAACTGGGTGATCTGCCACTCGATGAACGGACCGAAACTGATGCTCCGGTTGTCAGGCTGAGTGGCACTCGCGTAATCGCTGAACGCCACCGTCCCTTCCAAACCCGCCATGGTGGCTGGCCGGAAACGGTAGGCGGCACGCGCGAACACACTGTCCGTGATGCGATTCAACTGAACGAACTGCGCGGAGGTGCTTCGGAATATCTGGTGGGAGTATCCCGACTGAATCATGTATCGATCCGGACGCCAGGCCGCCCGTATCCCGGAGACATTGTCGAAGCGTGGAAAAGCGGCCACTCCCGAAACCACGCCCTGGCTGAGCACATCCTCAGTGTAGGAACCACGGTTGAACACGGTGAAAAGAAAGTCCTTCACCGGAAGATCCCAGGAAAATGAAGTGTTCGGAGCGAGGCTGATCCGGTCCTGATCGCTCAGCCGGGTGTATTTGGTATAGCCCACGCCCGCACCGAAGTTGAACACCGAGGATTTCGTCGCCTGCCAGATGATGTGGGTATCAAGGCCCGGCCGGTGAATAAAGTCGTGCTGCTCGTTGGCCGCCGATGCAAAGACATTGTCACGGTACTCCAAGGCATAGCGAAGCCCGAAGTAATAGGTCACAGGCCCCGCCTTGTGGTAATCACCTTCGTTCTGAAGAGGTGCCTGGCGAACGCGCTGCGCTCGATCACCATCAACCGCGTGGCGCAAACCCTCCTGCGCAAGGACATCGCTCAGGGAAATCGCGAACGAAGAACAGGCTGCCAGGCAGCCGGCCAGGGTTCTTGATGAAAAGGGATGTAGTGTTTTCTTAGGCTTCATCGGCACCGTTCTTACTTTGACGAAATGCGTTTTGCAACGAATACTGCGCACGAGATACCTCATCGGCAAATTTTGCTGGAGCTCCAGTCGCCCCCAGTATGTCATCTGCCCCGGCAAACGCTGATCATCATGAACACCCCCCTCCAACCCTCCGGAACCCTGCCCTGGTGGGAAATCTCCAACCCCGAGGATGTTCCCTCACCCGCCCTGCTCATCTACGTCAGCCGCGTGGAGGAAAACATCCGCCGGATGATCCAGGCAGCCGGCGGAACCACCAGGCTCCGACCTCACGTCAAAACCCACAAGCTCCCACAGATCATCGAAATGCACCTGAGGCAGGGGATCGACAAATTCAAGGCCGCAACGATCGCCGAGTCGGAGATGGCTGCGGCTGCCGGAGCCAGGGATGTCCTGCTGGCCCATCAACCCGTGGGCCCGGGCGTGGAAAGGTTTGCTGAACTCAATCGAAGATTCCCAAAGACAAAGTTCCACACAATCGCCGACTGCGCAGAAACCCTTCAGGCCCTCTCGAAGGCAGCGCAACACGCCCACGTCATTCTCTCCGTTCTGATCGACTTGAACGTCGGAATGAACCGGACGGGGATCGAGCCGGGGCCCGCAGCCGCAGATCTCTATCGACGTCTGTGCAACACTCCGGGACTGATGGCTGGGGGACTGCACGCCTATGATGGACACCTGAAGAGCACGGACCACGAAGCGCTCAGCCGCGACGCACGATCGGCGTTTGACAGGGTGTTGAAGCTTCGGGAGGAGCTGCGCGCAGCCGGGCTGCCAGTGCCGCTAACGGCGTCCAGCGGAACCCCAACCTTCCCGATCCTGGCTGCATCTGATCCAGAGGTGGAAGTCGGTGCGGGCACGACCGTGCTGTGGGACGCAGGCCAGGAAGCAGCCTCACCGGACCTCAAGTTCGAACATGCAGCCGTCCTGCTCACCCGGGTTATCAGCAAACCCTTGCCCGGAAGAGTCTGTCTCGATCTCGGCCACAAGTCCGTAGCCAGTGAAATGCCGCAGCCAAGAGTACGATTTCTGATGGACGCGGAACCCGTCTTCGCGATGCACAGCGAAGAACACCTGGCATTGGATTTTCCCCTGGACGCAGCTGCAGGCCTGTCCGTCGGATCCGTGGTTTATGCCATTCCCAAACACGTGTGTCCCACCGTGGCCTTGCACAACGAGGTCTATGCGGTCCGCGAGGGCCGGGCAGCGGAACGATGGCCTGTAACCGCCCGGGCCCGCCGAATTACAGTCTGAACTGGCGGTCCACCATGCAGTCACCCTGCCTGACTCCCGGTTGGAATGCCGCTATCACCGCCGCTCTCATGGCCATACTTCCTGGATGCGTCACCAAACAGGCACCGGAGCAAAAGCCGACATTGGAGCAGGAGCTTCGCAGCGCGGGTGGATTTGAATGGATGCTTCAAGACCCGGAATCCCGGAGGGCACAAATCCTCATCACCGAAATCGTCAAGGACCCGAACGGCCGCACACAGCTGCGAAGTCATGGTTACCGGGTGGATGCAGAGTATTTCTACCCCGCGAGCGCGATCAAGCTGTGTGCCGCCGTCGCCGCTCTCCAGCTCATTGAAACATTGGAGCACACCCATGGCCTGGCGGACCTGGCCAAGGCTCCGCTGCGCATTGAGCCGTTGTTTCCGGGAGACCGGGCCCAAACCATCGACGATCCCAAGCCCCCAAAGGTGCCTCTCACCGTTGGGCGCGAGATTCGCAAACTATGCCTGGTGTCCGATAATCCCGCATTTAACCGACTTTTCGATCTGGTAGGGCACGCGGAGATGAACCAGTCGATGCACGCTCTTGGATTGAATTCCGTGGTCATCAACCATCGGCTTTCGGAATCGAGAAAAATACCGAATCCCCAGGCCGCAGCCGGGGTTTCGTTTCATCCACCTGGAAGACCGCCCATTCTCATCGCTCCGCGCACGAGCGACCTGAAGTTTGCAAACTCCAAGCCTGGCTTGCTCGTTGGATCCTCCTATCTGCAAGGGGACGGGAAAGTAGATCGTCCGATGGATTTCACCCGACGCAACGGGATCAGTCTGGTGGATTTGCAGGGTCTCCTGATCAAGGTGGTACGGCCGGA